>NZ_JBEXWB010000006.1:0-57802 GCF_040629645.1 Streptomyces sp. NPDC005899
GTCGTCGGCCCAGAGCCGCCAGGGCCGCGGCTCGTAGGCGTCCCTTACCGCCGCCGCGAGTGCGGCCTCGCCCTGGGCCGTGGCGGGGAATCGGCCGAGCACCGGCTCGGCGAGCGAGCGTAGTCCGGCGTCGTCGTCGCGCAGGGCGAGCTCGTCCAGGGCCCAGGCCCAGTTGGCGCCGGTCGCGGCGTACCGCCGCAGGAGCACGAGCGCGTCGTCGCGCCCGTAGGACGCGAGGTGGCCGAGCACGGCGAGCGCGAGGCCGGTGCGTGAGTCGTCGGTGTCGAGGTGGTCCTCGGGGTCCCACAGGTGCCGCTCGATCTCTTCGGTGCCGCCGTCGAGATCGAGGTACAGGCGTGCGTAGTAGAGGGAGCGGTTCTCGACCTGCCAGTCGTGACGCGGATCGCTCAGGACGCAGTGGTTGAGGGCCGCGAGTGCCTCGGGGCGCGGTGCGGCGAGTGCGTGGAGCGTGCCGTCGCCTCGGCCCCTCTGCAGCAGGCCGAGCAGGGTGCCGCTCGGCGCTATGAACGGATCGAACATGGGGAAAGCCTCACATCAAGCTGTCGACGCGACCGGGACTGTGCTGTTCCGAGTGCCGGGTGGGCACTATGCCGCGCAGCAACATGATCGGCCGATCGCCGTCGTCTGCCTGGTGCTCATCTTCCTCTGCCTCTCGTCGGTGGTCCTGAGCGGACCCGCGACGTCATGATGACCCAGCCATTTCGCCGACGCGACCACATTTACGGCGCACCGGTCATCCGGCGCCCCCGAGCGCGTCTCAGCGGGCACCGAAGAGTTCCAGCAGGTCGTCCTTGCCGAACATGCGCGCGGTGTCCAGCGCGGAGGGCGTTCCGGCGGCGGGATCGGCCCCTGCGGCGAGGAGTGCGTCGATCACGGCCCGCTCACCCTTGAAGACGGCTCCGGCGAGGGGGGTCTGCCCCCGGTCGTTGGCCCGGTCCGGGTCGGCGCCCCGGTCGGCGAGGGCGCTCACGGCGGGTGCGTGCCCGTGGTAGGCGGCGAGCATCAGGAGGGAGTCGCCCCGGTCGTTGGTGAGGTTCGCGGGCACGCCTGCGTCGACGTAGGCGGCGAGTGTGTCGGTTTCGCCTCGGCGGGCCAGGTCGAAGACCTTGGTCGCCAGCTCGACCAGCTCGGGATCGGGGGTTTCGCTCATCGGACGGACCGCCTTTCAGGACTGTGACGGCCGTTGCGGCCTGGCCCGGTGACCAGGACGGACCGGCCGGTGGGGGTTACGGCTCGGGGCCGTACGGGTGAATCGACAGGGTACTGCTCCGGGCCTGGCCCGAGCCTGCCCGGACGCGGCGGAGGATCACCCCGCGGGGCGGACCTTCTCCTGGGTACAGCGGTCCCCGGAACCGCGTCTGGCGCGCTGGAACCACTTTTCGACCGCCGTTCAGGTGAAATCGACCCCTCATCACCCGATTGCACCTTTTATCGTATTGATACATCTTGTGATGCTGGAAGTACTCATGGTGACTGTCCCCCTCAACCAGGAGAACCGCTCATGATCCTCTCCATCTCGGGCGTGGTACTGCTCGGCATCATCGTCTTCCTGTTCTTCAAGAAGGACGGGCTCAAGGCGTCCCACGCCCTCATCTGCGCCCTGTTCGGCTTCTACCTGGCCGGTACGGCGATCGCGCCGAGCATCACGGCGGGCGGGGCGAGCCTCGCCGGCATGCTGAGCGGGATCAAGTTCTGACGCCTCACGACCGTTCCCACAACTCCAGGAGACCGACGTGGCCCGGCGACCACTCCCCCGCATCCTGCGCAGCGGCAGCGCTTCGATCACTCGCAGCCGCGAGATGGCGCGCACGGCCGCCGACAGCGCCACCGACGTCCTCCATCCGCTGATCACGGTCACCCGCGGTCTGGGACTGCTGGCAGGAGCAGGGCGGCAGCGATGGGCCGCCACGCCCATGGACCGGCGCGGACACGTGCTGTTCCTCGCCGCGGCCTGCGTCCTCGTGGTGGCGCTCATCCCCTACGGGCCGCTGCTGGCCCTCGTCACGGTGATGGGCGCCGCCGCGTGGAGGGGCCGGGAGCGCACCCCCGCGGGGGCCGGCCCCGGCGAGGCCGGAGCCGCCCGGCTCCAGTCGCTGTACGAGGCGCTGGTCCCGCACTTCTGCGCGGCCGAGGACCCCGATCCGCTGTTCTCCCACGGCGGCGACTGGGAGAAGGCCTTCGGCACGTCGTACGCGTTCGACGGCGACGGCCGCCTCACCCGGCTCCGGGTGGACTACCCCGCCTACTTCCCGGACGGCGACCCGGCCTCGCGCGCCCGCGTCGAACACGTCCTGCACGCCAAGTGCGGCCGCGGCCGCGAGTACCACTTCGCGTGGAACGAGGAGGACAACCACCTCCTGATGACGGTGCTCGACGCGCTGCCCACCACGATCGCCGCCCAGCGCTTCGTCACCGCCCCCGGGGAGACCGTGCTCGGCTTCACCGACGCGGACGCGGTCCGGCGCACCGTCCCGGTGCGGGACGGCGACGCGACCCGGGACGCCTCACCGGTGGTCTGGCGCACCGGCGCCCGCTCCACCGAGCCCCACCTGCTCGTCGTCGGCCACCCCGGCAGCGGCACCACGACCCTGGTCCGCTCCCTCGCCCTCCAGGCGCTCCAGAACGGCGACGTCCTCGTGGTGGAGGGCGGCGGCCACGGCGAGTACGGGTTCCTCACCGGGCGTGAGGGCGTCCTCGCGGTGGAGTGCGGGCTGGCCGGGGCCCTCGCGACGCTCGAATGGGCATCGCACGAGACCGAGCGCCGGCTCATCGCCACCGACCGCGCCCGGGCGGCCGGCCACCCCGAACCCGAGGACGTCAGGCGTCCGCTGTGGATCCTGCTGGACCGCCCGAGCGCACTGGGGCACCTGGCGGCGGCCGACGGAGGGCGCGACCCGCAGGAACTGCTCCAGGTACCGCTGCGGCACGGGCGGGCCGCCGGTGTGACGGTCGTCGTCGCCGACCACTTCGACGCCCTCGACGCCCTCTCGGACGCGGTACGGACCCACACCCGGGCCCGGGCCGTCCTCGGCCCCGCGACCCTCGAGGAGGTCGAGGCGGTGCTCGGCGGCCGGCCACCCACCACCCCGACCCCCGACGTGCCGCCGGGCCGCGGCTACACCAGGCTGGGCACCGGGCCCGTGCTGCGGTTCCAGGTGCCCGCGACCCCTGACCCGTACGACGACGCCACCGGCGAGGCGCACCGGCAGGCGGTCCTCGACCTGCTGCCCGGTGCCCCGGGGGCGGCGGCGGACGAGCCGGCGAAGGACCTCGGAGCCGCCCCGGCCGCGGTGGAGCGCGACGCACCCGAGGACGACGCCGTCCCGGCCACACGCCCGGACGCGGGCACCCTGGTCGCCGCGCCGGCCGCCGCCGAGGGGTGAGGCGGAGGCTCAGGCCACGAACGTCCGGGGTACCTCGGCTCCCGCACCCGCCCCGGAGCCCACCAGAGCGGCGGCCGCGGCGAGCCGGAGGGCCGCCTCGTCCGCCACCGGGCCTCCCACGGTGAAGGGGAGCCGCACGTAGCCCTCGAAGGCTCCGTCGACACCGAACCGGGGCCCGGACGGCACACGTACGCCGACCCGCTCCCCCGCCACGGCCAGCCTCGACCCGGACAGGCCGCCGGTGCGCACCCAGAGGGTCAGCCCGCCGCGCGGAACCTCGAACTCCCACTCGGGCAGCTCCCGGCGCACGGCGCGCACCAGGTCGTCCCTGTTCTCCCGGGCCTGTTCGCGGCGGAGGGCCACCGCCTGCTCCCAGCCGCCCGTGCGCAACAGCCAGTTGATGGCGAGCTGCTCCAGGACCGGCGTCCCCATGTCCGCGTACGCGCGAGCGGCGACGAGGCTCCGGATGACGTCCGGCGCCGCTCTGACCCACCCGATCCGCATACCGGCCCAGAATGCCTTGCTCGCCGACCCGACGGTCAGCACCGTGCTGCCCGCCGGGTCGAAGGCGCAGACCCTGCGCGGCATCTCGACATCGGCGTCCAGGTGGAGCTCGTGCATGGTCTCGTCGACGACCAGGACCGTTCCGGCGGAGCGCGCGGCCTCCACCAGGGCCCGGCGCCGCTGCTCGTCCGCCAGGGCCCCGGTGGGGTTGTGGAAGTCCGCGACGACGTAGGCGAGCCGGGGCGCGGCGTCCCGCAGGACCTGCCGCCAGCGGTTCATGTCCCAGCCGCCGAGGCCCTCCTCCATGGCCACGGGCACCAGCCTGGCGCCCGTCTCCCGCATGAGCTGGAGGATGTTGGCGTAGCTGGGCGACTCCACGGCGATGCGCTCACCGCGTCCGGCGAACAGGTGGCAGATCGCGTCGATGGCCCCCATGGCACCGGTGGTGACCATGATCTGTTCGGGCATGGTGGGGATGCCGTGCCCGGTGTAGCGCTCGGCGATCATCTGCCGTAGGGCGGGCAGCCCGGCCGGGTAGTCGCCGTGGGTGTGCGCGTAGGGCGGGAGTTCCTCCAGCGCTCCCTGGACGGCCCGGGTCAGCCAGGGCTCCGGGGCGGACAGCGAGGCGCAGCCGAGGTCGATCATCGAACCGAGGGACTCCGGCGGCAGGGGTTCCAGGCCCCGGGCGGGCAGCGGGTTGCCCGCGGGGACGGCCGTCCAGCTGCCGGCGCCCCGCCGTGACTCCAGGAAACCCTCGGCCCGCAGCGCCTCGTAGGCGGCGGCGACGGTCGTGCGGCTGAGCGACAGGGCCAGCGCGAGCTCGCGTTCGGCGGGGAGCCGTGCGGCGACCGGGACCCGGCCCTCCAGGACGAGCAGGCGCACGCCGTCGGCGAGCGCGCGGTAGGCGGGGGGCTTCCGGCTGCCCGGCGCCGCGGGCCGGGGCTGCTGCGCCCGGAGCTGGCGGGCGAGCTGACCCGCGCCGACGGTCGAAGTCCACTGGGCCATGGAAATCAGTCCACCTTCCTCGGATTGGCTGTAGTTGAATGCCAATCTCCCGCCACAGAGTGACATGCAGCAGTCCACCATCACCACACAGGGGGCACCACTTGTCCGATACCACCGCGCGGAGCGGGACACGCCTCCCCCGGCGGCTGAGCTGCCTGTACGCGGGGCTCGCCCTGTACGGGGCGAGCTCGGCGCTGCTGGTGCGCGCCGGCCTCGGACTGGAGCCGTGGGGCGTGCTGCACCAGGGCCTCTCCGAACGGACGGGTATCTCGATCGGGGTCGTCTCGATCGGCGTCGGGGCGGTCGTCCTCCTCCTGTGGATCCCGATCAGGCAGCGCCCCGGGCTGGGGACGGTCTCCAACGTCTTCGCCGTCGGCATCGCGATGGACGGCACGCTCGCCGTCGTGCCCGACGTCCACGGGCTCCCGGCCCAGGTCCCGCTCATGGCCGCCGGCATCGTGCTGAACGGCGTCGCCACGGGCCTGTACATCTCGGCCCGCTTCGGTCCGGGGCCCCGTGACGGCCTGATGACCGGCCTGCACCGCCTCACCGGGCGGTCCATCAGGCTGGTGCGCACGGCGATCGAGGTCGCCGTCGTGGTGACCGGCTTCCTCCTCGGTGGCTCCCTCGGCGCCGGCACCGTGCTCTACGCCCTGGCGATCGGGCCGCTCGCCCAGTTCTTCCTGCGCGTCTTCGCCCTTCCGGCGGAGGAGGGCGGCGCTCCGGGAGGTACCGGCCCGGCGCCGCGGGAGGCGATACTTCCGCGGTGACCTCTGCGCTCCATCCCTATCTGGACCATCCCGCACCCCTCGCCTTCGCCCACCGCGGCGGGGCGGCGGACGGGAGGGAGAACACGGTGGCCGCCTTCAGGCGGGCCGCCGACGCGGGCTACCGCTACTTCGAGACCGACGTGCACACCACGGCGGACGGCCGCCTGGTCGCGTTCCACGACCCGACCCTGGACCGGGTGACGGACGCCCGGGGCCGGATAGCCGACCTGCCGTGGAGCGAGGTGAGCCGGGCCAGGGTGGGAGGCAGCGAACCGCTGCCGCTGTTGGAGGACCTGCTGGAGGAGTTCCCGCGAGCCCGCTGGAACGTGGACGTCAAGGCGGCCACCGCGCTGGTCCCGCTCGTCGAGCTGATCCGCAGGACGGACGCCTGGGACCGCGTGTGCGTCGGGTCGTTCTCCGAGAGGCGGGTGGCCCGCGCGCACCGCCTCGCGGGCCCCCGCCTGGCCACCTCCTACGGGATGCGCGGAGTGCTGGGCCTGCGGCTGCGCTCCTACGGCATCCCGGCGGCGCTGCGCGCGGGTGCGGTGTGCGCCCAGGTGCCCGAGAGCCGGAACGGCATCCGGATCGTCGACCGGAGTTTCGTGCGGACGGCGCACGCACGCGGGCTCCAGGTCCATGTCTGGACAGTCAACGATCCCGATCGGATGGCGGCCCTCCTGGACCTCGGGGTGGATGGCATCATGACCGATCACATCGGGACGCTGCGCACGGTGCTGAGCGAACGGGGCGCCTGGTCCTGACGCGGGCCCGCCGCGTGCGCGGGGGACGAGCGAGGGAGGCGTGGTGTGAGCACCGGTACCGCGGGAACGGCCGATCCGGAGCAGCGGCCCACGGAGGCCGCGGACCGCAGGCGGGAGCAGCGCGGCTGGTACTTCTACGACTTCGCCTGCTCCGTCTACTCCACCAGCGTGCTCACCGTCTTCCTCGGCCCCTACCTGACGTCGGTGGCCAAGGCCGCCGCCGACGCGGACGGTTACGTGCATCCGTTCGGGACAGCCGTGCGGGCGGGTTCGCTGTTCCCCTACGCCGTGTCGGCGTCCATGGTGGTGGCCGTGCTGCTGATGCCGCTGGTGGGCGCGGCCGCGGACCGCACGGGGCGCAAGAAGCCGTTGCTCGCGGCCGCCGCGTACACGGGTGCGACGGCGACGGCCTGCATGTTCTTCCTGGACGGGCAGCGCTATCTGCTGGGGGCTTTCCTGCTCGTCGTCGCGAACGCGTCGATATCCGTGTCGATGATGCTCTACAACGCCTACCTGCCGCAGATCGCCACCCCCGAGGAGCGCGACGCGGTCTCCTCGCGCGGGTGGGCCTTCGGGTACACCTCGGGTGCGCTGGTGCTCGTCCTGAACCTGGTCCTCTACACGGGCCACGCGTCGTTCGGCCTGTCCGAGTCCGACGCGGTGCGCGTCTGCCTCGCCTCGGCCGGTGTGTGGTGGGGTGCCTTCACCATGGTGCCGCTGCGCAGGCTGCGCGACCGCCGGGCGGCCCCGGGCGGCGAGGGCGCGGTGGGCTCCGGGTGGCGCCAGCTGGCGGCGACCCTGCGCGACATGCGCCGCCATCCCCTGACGCTCGCCTTCCTGCTCGCCTACCTGGTGTACAACGACGGCATCCAGACGGTGATCTCCCAGGCCTCGGTGTACGGCTCCGAGGAGCTGGGGCTCGGCCAGACGACTCTGATCACCGCGGTGCTGCTCGTCCAGGTGCTCGCGGTGGCCGGAGCCCTCGGCATGGGGCGGCTCGCCCGGACGTACGGCGCGAAGCGCACGATCCTCGCCTCGCTGGCCGTCTGGACCCTGATCCTGGCCGCCGCCTACGTGCTGCCCGCCGGCGCGCCGGTGTTCTTCTACGCCCTGGCGGCCGCGATCGGCCTGGTGCTGGGCGGCAGCCAGGCGCTCTCGCGCTCGCTGTTCTCGCACCTGGTGCCGCGCGGGAAGGAGGCGGAGTACTTCTCGGCGTACGAGATGACCGATCGGGGACTCAGCTGGCTGGGCCCCCTGGTCTTCGGAATGGGCTACCAGCTCACCGGGAGCTACCGGGACGCGATCCTGTCCCTGGTCGTCTTCTTCGCGCTCGGTTCCGTGTTGCTGGCACGGGTGCCCGTACGGGCCGCGGTGGCCGCCGCGGGCAACGCCGTTCCGGCCAGGATTTAGGTGTTGAAGTGAAAGGCCGGTAGTGTACGCCTTTGGTCTGTCCGGAGGACCGTTACTGCGTGGGGATGAAGCCGAACCGTTGGGTGACAACTTCGACCACAGGTGACAAACCGGGCACCGGTGGGTACTCAACCCAGACCAAGCAGCGGCACGACGGGCGACGCATGACCGGCAACGGGAATCTTTACCGCCGACCGGACGTTGACCGGATGACGACGACAGCGACACCTGTCCTGTGGGCGACAAGCCCGGGAGGCACGATTCATGAGTGAGCGAGCTCTCCGCGGCACGCGACTCGTGGTTACCAGCTACGAGACGGACCGCGGCATCGATCTGGCCCCGCGCCAGGCGGTGGAGTACGCATGCCCGAACGGACATCGTTTTGAGATGCCGTTCTCGGTAGAGGCGGAGATTCCGCCGGAGTGGGAGTGCAAGGCGTGCGGCGCCACGGCACTCCTGGTGGACGGGGATGGCCCCGAGGAGAAGAAGGGCAAGCCTGCGCGTACGCACTGGGACATGCTCATGGAGCGGCGCACCCGCGAGGAGCTGGAGGAGGTGCTGGCCGAGAGGCTGGCGGTTCTGCGCTCCGGAGCCATGAACATCGCCGTGCATCCGCGTGACAGCAGGAAGTCTGCCTGACCGCACAGCACAGAGCACAGAGCAAGAGCCGCGGGCCGTGACACAGAACGTGTGTCACGGTCCGCGGCTCTTCGCGTGTCCCCCAGACCGCCTCTTCGCGTGTCCCGCGGTACGGGCTCCCCGCGTGCCCATCCGTCCCCGCTCCTCGCGCCCTTCCCGGGGTGGGGGCTCCGTCGGCCCGCCTCTCCCCCGGCACGGGTCGGCCCGCCGTCGGCGCGGCGCACCGCCGTGCTCAGGGGGCCAGGGGCGGGCGCGGGCCGCCCGGGCTGTCGTCGGGGCGGTCGGATGCCGGGGCGCCCTCCTCCCGGACGACCTCGCCCTGGACGACCTTCCCGTCGGGCCGGCGCATGCGGGCCTGCTGGAAGGCGTCCGAGAGGGTGCCGGGCGCTGTAGCGCGCATCCGGCGCTCCAGCGAGCGCTCGGTGAAGCGGCCGAGCACCGAGCGGACGGGAGGCAGCAGGAGCAGGAGCCCCGCCGCGTCGGAGATCAGGCCGGGGATCATCAGCAGGAGGCCGCCCAGCATCAGCAGGCCGTTGCCCTCGCTGCCGGCCGGGGCCGCCACCGGGTCGCCCGGGGCACCGGGCTGCCCCGGCGTCCGCTGCAGCGTCTCGGACAGGTTCCGGAAGGCCCTCCGGCCCGCCCGTTTGATCACCGTGGCGCCGAGCACGGCTCCGCCGACGAGGATCAGCAGCACGGTGAAGCCGTTCGCCGCGCCTGCCACGACGATCAGCAGCCAGACCTCCAGCACCAGCCAGGCCGCCAGGCCGAGCGGCAGGAGGGTGCGCGCCCGTGAGCGCCGTGGACGGTTCTGGGGCGGTGTGCCGGTCGTCATGCTCCCAGTGTGCCTGTCCGGCCGTGGGCACGGCGTAAGGGGGTGATCATGGGATCGCCCGCCCGGGAGGCCGGAGCGCGGCTCCCGGGGGCCGTCGGCGGCGGCGGAGGTCTACCGGGTGCGACTCAGGAGTTCTTACGGCCCAGCACCTTGTTGGCCCGCCCGGTGATCCCCCAGCCGGTGACCCGCCACAGGGCCTCGACGAGGATGTCGCGGCTCATCTTGGAGTCGCCGATCTCCCGCTCCATGAAGGTGATCGGCACCTCGACGACGTGGTAGCCCGCCTCGACGGCCCGCCGGGCCAGATCGACCTGGAAGCAGTACCCCTGCGAGGCGACCTCGTCGAGGCCGAGGCCCTCCAGGGTCGGCGTGCGGAACGCGCGGTAGCCGCCCGTGACGTCCCGGACCGAGAGGCCGAGCAGCATCCGGGAGTACATGCTGCCCCCGCGGGAGATCATCTCCCGGTGCTTGGGCCAGTTGACCACCCGGCCACCGGGGACCCACCGCGAACCGAGGACCAGGTCGGCCCCCTTGAGCGCGGTGAGGAGCCGGGGGAGCTCCTCGGGCTGGTGGGAGCCGTCCGCGTCCATCTCGACCAGGACGCCGTACTCGTGCTCGGTGCCCCAGCGGAACCCCGCCAGATAGGCGGCGCCGAGTCCTTCCTTGCCCTCGCGGTGCAGCACGTGCACGTGGCCGTCCGCCGCCGCGAGCTCGTCGGCGACCTTGCCGGTGCCGTCGGGGCTGTTGTCGTCGGCGACCAGGATGTCCGCCTCCGGGACGGCGGCGCGCACCCGGGCGACGATCAGCTTGACGTTCTCGGCCTCGTTGTAGGTCGGAATGATCACCAAGACCCTGCCGAGCGGGCCGAACTGCCTCTGACCGCCGTCGTTCACTACTGCCCCTTAAAGTCCGTACGCAGGTGCACACCATATCCAGCACATCGCGGCCGGACTCCTGCACGGTCACGAGCCGGTGCCTCGCGGACCCCGGCCCGACCGGACAGAAGGACGGAACTGCGGACAGATCTGCGGATGGGGGCCCGGCGTCCTTCGGGCCGACCTGGGACCCGCTGGCTGCGGGTCGACCGAAAGCCGTTGTCTACTGAACCTCCGGGCCCCACCCGGGTCGCACCTGCCGTCCGGACGAGACCTTCCCTCGCACCCGGGGCGCGGGCGCTGAACCTGGCTGTCAGTGGTGGTGCGCCGGTGCGGCACACCACCCCGTGACCCAGCGGCGTTCGACGACTGCGTGGAGGTCTGACCGGTCGGACGTCCAGTGGTGGACCCGGCAGAACCTACCGGCCGGTGGGCGCTCCCTGTCAACAGCTGTGCGACCTGCGGTTTCCGCTCGAAGGGGCAGGTCAGTGCCGGGGGTGCCCGGCTCGCCCGGGAGTACGCCCGCCTTCGATCGGCGGTACGGAAGGTGCCGACGTCACTCGTTCGGCCTCAGGTGGACGGTACGTCCGGCGACCACCGTGCGCAGGCAGACCGGGAGTTCGGCCCCCGGCGTGAGGTCCGGCAGGCCGGGGGTGCCGGAGCGGGGGTCGGTGGACCAGCGGGAGACCCGGTCGTCGGGCGCCTGGACCACGAGTTCGCCGGTCCGCCAGACGGCGTAGTCGGCGGGGGCTCCGGGCACGAGGATCCCCGCGTCGTCGCGCCCGACGGCCCGCCAGCCGCCCCGGGTGTGCGCGGTGAAGCCGGCCCGCACCGAGACCCGGTGCCGGGGCGTCCGGTGGAACGCCGCCGCCCGTACGGTCCCCCAGGGATCCAGCGGGGTGACCGGGCTGTCCGAGCCGAAGGCGAGGGGCACGCCGGCCCGCAGGAGTGCCGCGTACGGGTTGAGCGTCGCGGCCCGCTCCGCGCCCAGGCGTCGGGCGTACATCCCGTCCGGGCCGCCCCAGGCGGCGTCGAAGCCGGGCTGGACGGATGCGGTGAGGCCGAGTTCCGCGAAGGCGGCGATCGTCTCGGGGGTGAGCATCTCGGCGTGTTCCACCCGGTGGCGCGCCGCGCGGACGCGTGCGAGACCGAGGGTCTCGGAGGCGGCCCGCACGCCCGCGACGACGGCGGAGACCGCCGCGTCACCGATGGCGTGGAAGCCGGCTTGCAGGCCCGCTTCCGTGCAGGCCGTGACGTGTGCGGCGATCCGGCCCACGTCCAGGTGGGCGGTGCCGTCGTGCGGCGCGTCGGCGTACGGCTCGTGCAGGAAGGCCGTGTGCGAGCCCAGGGAGCCGTCGACGAACAGGTCACCGGCCGCTCCGGCGGCGCCGAGTTCGCGGATGCGGCGGGCGCCCTTCGCGTCCTCGATCCTTTCGGCCCAGTAGCCGAAGACGCGGGGGCCGGGGTGCTCGGCGGCGAGCCGCAGCAGCCCGGTGAAGTCCTCCTCGTCGGAGATGTCGGGACCGGCGCACTCGTGCACCGTCCCGATGCCGAGCGACGCCGCGTGCGCCAGGGCGGCGCGCTGGGCGTCGGCACGCTGGGCGGGTGGGACGGCGCCGTGGGCGGCGGAGCGCACCGCGTGGTGGGCCGCGCCGGTCAGGGGGCCTTCGGGGTGGTAGCCGGGCAGCGCGGTGACGCCGGGGACGAGGTCCAGCAGGGCCGTCGTGACCACCGCGGAGTGGACGTCCACCCGGGGCAGGTAGACCGGCCGGCGGCCGGCCGCCTCGTCCAGTTCGGCGCGCGAGGGGGGCCGCTGTTCGGGCCACCGCGTCGCGTCCCACCCGTGGCCGAGGACGACCCGCTGCGCGGCGTGCCCGTTCGCGTACGCACGCACCCGGCCGAGTGCCTCGGCGAGGGTGTGCGCTCCGGAGAGGTCCAGTCCGGTGAGGGCGAGCCCGGTCGAGGTGGTGTGGACGTGGGAGTCGGTGAAGGCCGGGGTGACCAGAGCCCCTTCCAGGTCGATCACCTCGTCCACCCCGCCGGCGAAGGCGTCCGCCGCCCCCTCCGATCCGACCCAGGCGACATGGCCGCGTTCGACGACCATCGCGGTCGCGAACGGGTCGGCGGGGCTGTGGACGTCTCCACCGCGCAGCAGCACGGTGCGGTCTTCGCTCTGGGGGGCGGTGCTCTCGGTCATGGGACCAGTCTCGCGCCTGCCCGGCCGGCGCGTGCCCGCGCCCCCTCCCACGGGACGCCGGGTGCCTCAGACGCGTGGCGGGCGGGCCTCGTAGGGGGTGGAGAGGACGACGGTCGTGCGGGTGGAGACGCCGGCCAGCGAACGGATGCGGGTCAGCAGGTGCTCCAGCTCCAACGGGCTGGCGACCCTCACCTTGAGGATGTAGTTCTCGTCGCCGGCGACACTGTGGCAGGCCTCCAACTCCGGTACGTCGGCGAGCCGTTCGGCGATGTCGTCGGGGGCGCTGGGGTCGAACGGCTTCACCGAGATGAACGCGGTGAGGGGCAGGCCCACGGCCTCGGGGTCGACGACCGCGGCGTAACCACGGATCACCCCGCGCTGCTCCAGCCTGCGGACGCGCTGATGAACGGCCGAGGTGGACAGGCCCGTGGCCTTGCCCAGGTCGGTGTAGCTCATCCGCCCGTCCCTGACGAGCAACTCCACGATCTGACGGTCCAGCTCCTCCATGCGGATCAACCTATGCCCCGGCCGGGCCCAGGCACAGCCACGAGGCCTTCGTGGGGGCACCTTCGAGCGGCATGTGACCAATACCACATACCTACGCGCCGGTAGCCGACGGACCCGCGATTACGGCCCGCCCCCCACGGGAAGTGCTTGCTGTGGCCGAGGCCGTGGCGCCTGGCCGGCCCATCCGAGGGGGGAAACATCCCATGCAGAGCATCAGGCTCACCGGACGCACCGAACCGGATCCCGTGGAGTACGCCGTCTCCGACGAGGACACCGCTTTTGACGCGTACGACACGTTCGAGATGTACCGGGTGATCTGCCCGGACTGTGCGCAGCCGATCGCCCTGCTGCCGGATGAGGACGTCCTGCCCGAGCACGCGCTGTGCCCCACGCCGTGGAATCCGTTCGTCCTGACCGTGTGCGCCGGTACGAGCCGCTCGGCTGCCGAGGCCCGGCCGGCCGACGAGACGCTGGAGGTCCAGGAGCAGGAGACGGCGCTGCTGCTGACGCTGCCTCAGGGGTTCGACTGGCGGATGCAGCCCTTCTCGCACGCCGGCGGGCCCGGCTCGCGGCCCCTGCGTGTCCCGCCGATCAGGCGTCAGGCGGCCTGAGCCCCCGGTCCGGGCGGCGCCGACCGCGTTCGTACCCGCGACTGCCGGCCGGCGAACGCGGTTCCCGGGGAACGGGCGCGTGAGCCGGCCGGACGGCGACGAGGGGCCCGGTCCCGGCGTCGGCCGGCCACCGCGTCCACGACCGGCACACCGGCTCCACCGTGCGGTGCCGCGCCGTCGGGAGAGCGCGGGCCGGTCCCTGCCGGGCCGCCACGACCAGGAGTGGGACCCGGTCATGACGACGCCCGTGCGGTCCGACCGGCCCCGGAGGGTCAGCGCGTCTCGGGACCCGCGAGGTGGCGGGCGATGACCATGCGCTGGATCTGGTTGGTGCCCTCGACGATCTGGAGCACCTTGGCCTCGCGCATCAGCCGCTCGACGGGGAAGTCGAGGGTGTATCCGTAGCCTCCCAGCACCTGGACCGCGTCGGTGGTCACCCGCATGGCCGCGTCGGTGCAGAAGAGCTTCGCCATCGCCGCCTGCCGTGAGAACGGCAGCCCGGCGTCGCGGCGCCGTGCCGCCTCGAGGTAGAGCGACCGGCCGGCCTCGATCTGGGTGGCCATGTCGGCGAGCATGAAGCGCAGCCCCTGGAAGTCCGCGACGGGACGGCCGAACTGGCGCCGCCCGGTGGCGTAGGCGACCGCCTCGTCCAGGGCCGCCCTGGCCACGCCGATGGCGCAGGCGGCGATTCCCAGCCGCCCGGAGTCGAGGGCGGACAGGGCGATGGCGAAACCCTGCCCCTCGTCCCCGATGCGGCGGTCCCCGCGGACGCGTACGCCGTCGAAGTGCATCTGCGCGGTGGGCGAGCCCTTCATGCCCATCTTCTTCTCGGGCACGGCGGCGGTGAGGCCCTCGGCGTCCCCCGGGACGAGGAAGGCCGTGATGCCGCGGGGTCCCTCCACCCCGGTACGGGCCATGACCGTGTAGAAGTCGGCGATGCCGCCATGGGTGATCCAGGCCTTGGTGCCGGTCAGGACCCAGTCGTCACCGTCCCTCACCGCCTTGGTGCGCAGCGAGGCGGCGTCCGAGCCCGAGGACGGCTCGGAGAGGCAGTAGGCCCCCAGCAGGCCGCCGGCGAGCATCGAGGGGAGGTGGGCGGCGCGCTGCTCCTCGGTGCCGTATCCGGCGAGCGCGTGGCAGGCGAGCGAATGGACGCTGACGCCGAGGCCGACGGTGAGCCGGGCGGCGGCCAGCTCCTCCAGCACCTGGAGGTAGACCTCGTACGGCTGGTCGCCGCCTTGGTACGCGGAGTCGTACGGCAGTCCGAGGAGGCCGGATTCGGAGAGCAGGGTGAAGACGGCGCGCGGGAAGCGGCCCGCTTCCTCCTCCTCCGCCGCCCGGGGTGCGATCTCCTTGGCGACGATGTCGCGGACGAGCTCGACCAGCTGCCGGGACTCCTCGGTGGGCAGGCGGCGTTCCACCGGCTGCGGGGCACTGTCGGACATGACGGCGCTCTCCTCCCTGTCGGGCGTTGCGGCGGTCGCACGCGCGGGGTGTGCGCGGCGCCGCCGGGTGGTCCCGGGCGTCCCCCGGAAAGGTGTGGATCCCAGCCGATCCTGCCCTGCTCGGATCACGAGAGGCGCTGGCCAGCGGCTGTGGCGGGTCGAGTATGCCCGATCGGAGCGCTCCCGTCACCGGGGGCAAGCAGCCGGGTCTCCCTGGAAGTTGGTCCACTCCCTCGGCCCGACCGCTCCGGTGCTCCCTCGGCCGGCCCGCACTTGATCGTTTCCGTACCGGCCAGGACCGGCCGCACCCCGCGTGCGGCCCTCCCCCGCGACGGGTCACCACGAACGGCTTTCACCACGCCCGCGCCCACGGAGTGCGTTCACCGCTTTCGCCTCGACGGCGCGCCGCGTGGCCCTGCGCGTCACCACCGCGGGCACCTCGCCGCCGGCAGCGCGCCCGGCGGCCGCGCACGCCGGACCGCGGAGGCCGCCCCCACAGGCGTCGGTGCACGGGGACGGGGGTCTCGGATACGTGACCGGCCGGGGGGTGCGTACGAGCCCCGTGGCCGCGTCAGGAACGCGGACGTGGAAACCCAGCCCCGGCGGCCGGACGCGACGCGACACCGGACTCGTCGCCCATCGGCCACGCCGTCGGTTCGACGCGGGTCGGCGCCCCTCCCTCGATGCCGCCTGCGCCGCCGACCGCCGTCGCGGTGGGACGGGTCGCGGGATCCCGGAGAGTCCGGGCGGCGCGCTGTCCAGGGAGCTCGGCGGCGACACGGCCACGGTGATCCGGTGCCACCCGCTAGGGCCGGCCGTAGCGGGTAGACGTACGGCACGGCGGGTGCGCGGCCCCGGGCGGGGGCCGTAGGGGCGCGGGGTGCCGGGCGGGCGCCCCGCGCCTCCCCCGTCGGGCCCCGTGGGCCCGTCCCCGTCTCGGGGGACGGGCGGCTGTCACATCAGGCCTGCCTGGGTGACGAACATGGCGAGGACGACGACGAGGGTCCAGCCCAGGATGTGCTCCAGCAGCTTCGGCCCGTTGTCCGGGCCGCCGGTGCGGGCGCGGCGTGCGTTGCGGGCGCGGCTCAGGATCTCAGCGGCAGTCGCGGTCATGGCATCTCGCTCGGTCGTTCGGCAGGGGTCCCCCGTGACCCGACCACAGTGCCAGCGGGACGGCCGACGCGGTAGAGACGCAGGTCACTGCGGTCGGGAGGCCGGGCGGCGCGCGGCCGGCCCGGATGCCCGCGGCCACGCGGGATCCGGGCCGCACGGAGCGGTGTGCCGGGGAGCCGGCTGTGCCGGACGCCACAGCGCCACCGGGGCGCGGTGGGGGCGTGCCCGGCCGGTCAGGCCAACCCGAGCGACCGCAGGACGAGGTGCCGTGCCGGGGAGAGGTCAGCAGGCCAGAAGAGGTAGCAGACGCCTCCGGTACCGCTCCTGACCTTGCCGTTGGCGTCGTACCGCTTCGTACGGAGCCAGATGTTCTCCCATTGGCGCCGGCGGTAGACGTGGCGGACCGCGTCGTTGTCCGGGGAGGCCGGGTCGTTGGCGATGACGTCGCCGTCGGCCGTGAAGCCGACGACGGTCATCAGGTGGCCGGACGTGCCGTAGCCGGCGCCCGTCAGTTCCTCCTTCAGGAAGGACTGGGACGTGATGACCGGGATGCCCACGCGGACGAGCCGCTCCACGTCGGTGAGCGAACCGAGGCGGGTGACGACCGCGTTCATGTCCTTGTAGGTGGCGGCGTACGCGGCGTTGAAGGGCCAGTTGCCACAGCCCTCGTACTGGTGGTCGAAGGTGTACCGGGCCGCGTGGCAGACCTGCGGGTCGGCGATTCCCGGCTTCACCCAGGCGAGGTCCTCGGCGGTGGGCCCGCGGCCCCAGTACTCGACGATCATCTGGGACGACGTGGGGCTGCACCAGGCCTCGCCCCCGTTGTCGTACTCCGGGTACTGCCCCACGTGGACGTTCTGCGAGTAGCGGGGCACCACCAGCTCCCGGGCGATCCCGGGCGTGCTCGGGTCGACGGTGAAGCGGTCCGGGACGTCCGAGGCCATGGCACCGACCCGGTGGACCGTCGGGGTGAGCCCGCTGCCCGGTGTCCGGTACAGGGTGAGCCGGAGCCGGTGGGCGACCAGCCGGAGCCCGCTCGCCGCGTCGTCCACCGCCAGGGTGTCGGTCCAGACCGTGCTCCGGCCGTCGGTCTGGTCGTCGACCGACGTCCGGCGGATGTCGGTGTCGCCCGCCGCCCACCGCCCCATCACGTACCAGGGGGTGTCCGTGCCGTCGGAGTAGCGGCCCTGGAGTTCGGCCTGGATCCAGGTGCCCGCCGGTGTCCGGGCGTTCCAGGAGGCGATCACCTCGGTCGCCCGGACGGTCGAGCGGTGCAGCGGCGAGGTCCAGGTCGCGTACTCCCACGTACCGGTCGTGCCGGTGTGCGGGTCGGTGTACTCGGTGGTGCCGGCGGGGGCGGCGATCACCAGGCCGGGCCGCCGTCCGGCGACGGCGCGGGTTCCGGCCGCGGCGCCGAAGCGCCAGTCGGTGTACGTGCTCCAGAAGCGGTTGTCCACGAGCGAGCCGGCCGCCGGTGTCGTAGGGGTGCGGGAGGAGGCCGCCGCGGGGCCGGCGGAGGCCGCCGTGCCCGCCCCGGCCGCTGCCGCGAGCGCGGCGGTGAGCACGGTCCTGCGTGTGGTCGGTCTGGTCATGGGCGAGACCCCCGGTCGTGGGCGGATTGGGGCTGCGGGTGCCGATCGGTGCGCCAACTATCGCGGGTGGGAACCGGTTCCTGCCAGCGATTCGGGCCGTGCCGCCGGAGCAATATTGGTCTGCGCCACTGGAGGCAACCGGGGGCGGACGCGGCGCGGGTACCGCCCCGTCGCGCCACCCCGGACCGCTGCCCGGCCCCGGCGGCCGAGCCGGCTCTCGTAGGCTGGGGGCATGAACGACCTGGCGGACCACGCGCGCCGTCTGCGCGCCCTGCCACCCTCCTGCGGGCCCGCGCGGATCATCGCCGTCGACGGCCACGCCGGTTCCGGCAAGACGACCTTCGCCGGCCGGCTCGCCTCCCGGCTCGGCGACGCGCCCGTACTGCACCTGGACGACCTGGCCACCCACGAGGAGCTCTTCGGGTGGACGGACCGCCTGCGGGCGCAGGTCCTGGAGCCGCTCGCGCGCGGGGAGGCCGCGCGCTACGCCCCGTACGACTGGACCGCCCGGTGCTTCGGGACGGTACGAACCCTTCGGCCCGCGCCCGTGGTGCTGATCGAGGGCGTGGGCGCGGGCCGGGCCGCCGTGCGGCCGTATCTCGCCGCCCTGCTCTGGCTGGAGGGGGACACGGAGCGGTCCTGGCAGCGGGGCAGGCGGCGCGACGGGCCGGCGCTGGCGGAGTTCTGGGACGGCTGGACCGTCGCGGAACGGCGCCATTTCGCCGACGACCCCTCACATCCTTTCGCGGACTGGGTGATCCGCCAGGAGCCGGACGGGTACGAGTGGCTGGAAGGGCCCCGCGCGACAGCGGGGGCGAGTCAAAACCTCACGGAGAGTGAAGGATGAGGGCGGCCTTGCCGGTCGATGGGAAGTCGTACCGGAAGTGCCTCAACTCGGCTTGACCGAGGGGCCGTACAGGTCTTACGTTCTCATTGTGCGGCTTTTCGGAGCCCCGCGGACACGAAGCCCCCGGTTGTTCCCCCGTGATCGGGGGCTTCGTTCTGCCCTCGCACCTCCCTCCGCCGACGCCGGACGGGCCTCCCTGATCACCGTCGGTCACCGGCACACAAGCGCCGGTAACGTACTTAACCAGGCACTCCCCACGCCGGTACGCTGCGTCCCGCTGCGGTCAATTCCCGCCCCCTGCACGGTGATTAGCATCGCCGCGATGGGCATGCTGTGCGGGCAGGCATTCTGGGGCACGGTTTGTGGGGGACCTGATGGACATCGGCACGCAGGGCGCACAGGCCCCGGCCGACCTGGCCTGGCTGCGGGGGGTGGACGCCTACACGATGGGCGCCTACCCGCAGGCCGAGGAGGAGTTCAGGACCGCGGTGCGCGTCGACCCCGGCATGGCGGACGGCTGGCTCGGCCTGCACGCCCTGCGGATCGACACCACCACGGCGCTGCTCCGCATGTACCGCCATCGCGACCGCTTCGGCGAGCAGCGTGCCCGGTACCGCCGCCCGCTCAACTCCTGGTACTGGCTGGGCTGGTGGGTGCAACCGCTGCTGGAGAGCCCGCGCGACCTGCTGCTCGCGCACGCCTCGCACTGGCTCGACGGCCGGCACGTGCCGGAGCTGGACCGCGCCCTGGCGGGTCTTCCGCCGGTCGACGCGGATCCGCAGGTCCGCTTCCTGCACGCGTGCCGGGCCTACCTCGTCAAGGACTGGGAGCAGCTCGTGCGCACCACCGAGCCGCTCGTCGACGATCCGCTGCTCGGCATAGAGTCGGGCCTCTTCGGCGGCATGGCCCGGGTGCGCCTGGAGATGTACGGGCAGGCGGAACCCCTGCTGGCCGCCGCCCTGATGCGCTGCCGGAGCGAACAGCCGCAGCGCAAGGAGTTGCGCTACTGGCTGGCCAGGGCGCACGAGGGCACCGGGCGCAGCGCGGCCGCGCTCCCCCTGTACCGGGCCGTGCACCGCGTCGACCCGGCCTTCATGGACACCTCCGCACGGCTCGCGGCGATCTCCGACGGCGACGGCTACGACGAGGCCGCCGGGTACGCCGCGGTGTCCCTCACCGGGTTCGCCCCGGACGGCCTGGCGGCGGAGACGCAGCCGGACGGTGAGGCGGCGCTGGGCACCGACCTGGTGGACGGCCGTGACCCCTGGCTCGGCGGGGACCCGCAGGACCTGCCGGAAGCCACCGTGTCCCCGCCCCGGCCCGGCGGGCCGCGCGCGGAGCCGGGGACACCGGGGGGCCAGGCGCACTCCGGTTTCCCGGCGGGGCCGAGTGATCCGGCGCTGCTCGCCCAGGCGCTGGCGCAGCTCGAGCGCATGGTGGGGCTGGAGCCGGTGAAACGGCAGGTCAAGGCGCTGTCGGCGCAGCTGAACATGGCGCGGCTGAGGGCCGAGGAGGGTCTGCCCGTGCAGCCGCCGAAGCGGCACTTCGTCTTCTCCGGGCCGTCCGGGACGGGTAAGACCACGGTCGCCCGCATCCTCGGCCGGGTCTTCTACGCCCTCGGGCTGCTCGGGGGCGACCACCTGGTGGAGGCGCAGCGCTCCGACCTCGTGGGCGAGTTCCTCGGCCAGACGGCGGTGAAGGCCAACGAGCTGATCGACTCCGCGCTGGGCGGGGTGCTGTTCGTCGACGAGGCGTACAGCCTGTCCAACTCCGGCTACAGCAAGGGCGACGCCTACGGTGACGAGGCGTTGCAGGTCCTGCTCAAGCGGGCCGAGGACAACAGGGACCACCTGGTGGTGATCCTGGCCGGCTATCCGGAGGGCATGGACAGGCTGCTGTCCGCCAACCCTGGCCTCTCCTCCCGCTTCACCACACGGGTCGACTTCCCCAGCTACCGCCCTCTGGAGCTGACCGCGATCGGCGAGGTGCTGGCCGCCGAGAACGGCGACACGTGGGACGAGGAGTCCCTGGACGAGCTGCGCAGCATCAGCGGGCACGTGGTCGACCAGGGCTGGATCGACGAGCTGGGCAACGGCCGCTTCCTGCGCACGCTGTACGAGAAGAGCTGCGCCTACCGTGATCTGCGGCTCTCCGGGTACACGGCCGCGCCGTCCCGGGAGGATCTGGCGACACTGCGGCTGGCCGACCTGATGCAGGCGTACGGCGAGGTGCTGTCCGGCCGCGGACCGGCGGGCCGCGGCACCCAGGAGCCGGGGGCCCTGTGACGCCGGCGGGCCGCCGGGCGGGGTGACCGCCCGGCGGCCCGTCGCCGCGAGGTCAGCCGAGCGGGGCCATGACCTTCGGCACGTCCACCGTGCGGCGCGGCACCGAGACGCGGTGGGCCGGGTCGCGCACCTCACCCACGAGCGTCTCCAGGACGTCCTCCATGGTGACGAGGCCGAGCACCTTGCCCGAGGCGTCGGCGACCTGCGCCAGGTGCGTCGCGGCGCGGCGCATCACCGTCAGGGCGTCGTCCAGGGGGAGTTCCGCCCGCACGGTGGCCATCGGCCGCCAGACGTGTTGCGGGACGGCCCGCTCACCGTCCTCCAGCTCCAGCACGTCCTTCACGTGGAGGTAGCCCATGAAGGGGCCGCCGCCCTCCGCGCAGACGGGGAAGCGCGAGTAGCCCGTCCGCACGGTCAGCTCCTCCAGCCGGCGCGGGGTGACGGAGGGGTCCACCGTCACCAGCGAGGCCCGGTCGAGCAGCACGTCGGTGACCGGCCTGCTGCCGAGTTCGAGAGCGTCCTCGAGCCGTTCCTGCGCCTCGGGCTCCAGCAGTCCGGCCTGCCCGGAGTCCTCGACGAGCCGGTTGAGCTGCTCGCTGGTGAAGGCGGCCTCGACCTCGTCCCTCGGCTCGACGCCGAAGACGCGCAGGACCAGCCGGGCGCAGGCCCCCAGCGCCGAGGTGACCGGCCGGCAGAGCCGGGCGAAGCCGACCAGGGCGGGGCTGAGCCACAGGGCAGTCTTCTCGGGCGCGGCCATCGCCAGGTTCTTCGGGACCATCTCGCCGACGACGAGGTGGAGGAAGACCACGACGACGAGGGCCAGGGCGTAGCCGAGCGGATGGATCAGCGCCTCGGGCAGGTGCACGGCGTGGAAGACCGGCTCCAGGAGGCGGGCGAGCGTGGGCTCGGCGACGGCTCCGAGGGTCAGGGAGCAGACGGTGATGCCGAACTGTGCGGCGGCCATCATCTGCGGCAGGTTCTCCAGGCCGTACAGGACCTGTCCGGCCCGGCTCGACCCCTTCGCGGCCAGGGGTTCGACCTGGCTGCGGCGTACGGAGACGAGTGCGAACTCGGCGCCGACGAAGAAGCCGTTCGCCAGGACGAGGAGCCCGGCGAAGAGCAACTGCACGAGGCTCATCGCACGGCCTCCAGGAGGTCCCGGGTGAGTTCGGCCGAAACGGGCCGTGTCACGTCCGTGAGGCGCACGAAGCGGACCTGTTCGGCGCGGTAGTGGCCGACCTGGCGGACCACGACCCGCCAACCGGGCAGTTCGGCCCGGTCGCCCGGGGCGGGGATGCGGCCCAGCAGGCCGGCGACGAGCCCCGCCACGGTCTCGTACGGCCCTTCGGGCACCTCGAGGCCTATGCGCCGCAGGGTGAGCACCCTGCAGCTGCCTTCCACGTCCCAGGCCGGCCGGCCGTCGTCGGCGACCACGGGGGTCAGATCGGGCCGGTCGGCACCTTCCGCGTCGTGCTCGTCGCGCACCTCGCCGACGAGTTCCTCGATGATGTCCTCCAGCGTGACGACGCCGGCGGTCCCGCCGTACTCGTCGACCACCACGGCTATCGGCTGCTCGTTGCGGAGCCGCCGGAGCAGCTGCTCGACGGGCAGTGTCTCCGGCACGAGGAGCGGCGGCACGGCGATGCGGCCGGCCGGGGTCCGCAGCCGGTCCGGGGCGGGGACGGCGAGCGCGTCCTTCAGGTGGACCATGCCGACGACCTCGTCGATGCGGTCCCGGTAGACCGGGAAGCGGGAGAGCCCGGTGGCCCGGGTCAGGTTCAGCACGTCCGCCGCGGTCGCCGACGACTGGAGCGCGCTGACGCGCACCCGGGGGGTCATGACGTGCTGCGCGGTGAGCCCGGCCAGGGACAGGGTGCGCACGAAGAGGTCCGCGGTGTCCTGTTCCAGGGCGCCGGCCTCGGCGGAGTGCCGGGCCAGCGAGACCAGCTCACCGGGGGTGCGCGCGGAGGCCAGCTCGTCGGTGGGTTCGACGCCCAGCAGCCGCACCAGCCGGTTGGCGACGGTGTTCAAGGCGGTGATCACCGGTCGCAGGAGGGTGGAGAACCGGTGCTGGGGGCCGGCGACGAAGCGGGCCACCTGGAGCGGCCGGGAGACCGCCCAGTTCTTCGGGACGAGTTCGCCGATCACCATCTGCACGGCGGAGGCGAGCAGCACGCCGATGACGACGCTCACCCCGGGCACGGCCCCGCCGGGAAGACCGGTGGCGGTGAGCGGTCCCGCCAGCAGCCGGGCGAGTGCGGGTTCGGCGAGCATGCCGACGACCAGCGAGGTGATGGTGATGCCCAGCTGGGTGCCGGAGAGCTGGAAGGAGAGTTCGCGCAGGGCCGACACGACGGTGCGGGCTCTGCGGTCGCCTTCGGCGGCCGCGCGTTCGGCGTCGGGCCGTTCCACCGTGACGAGCCCGAATTCGGCCGCCACGAAGAATCCGTTGACGAGGATGAGAAGGAATGCCGCGCTGAGCAGCAGCAGGGGGGTGGTCATGCCGCCGCCTCCGGGGGGAGGGCGGCGCAGGTACTACCGGACGATCCGTCCATTGCTGGAGGGAGTCACTCCTTGGGTCGCAGGAAGGCCCCGCCGGCCTCGTGGCCTCGGGTGCGGGGCGGGGCGCGCAGTGCGCCGCCGCCCTCCAGAGTAGTCAAGAACAGGCCGTGCGGGGCAGGGGGCTCAGCCGTTCCGCGCGCTGCCGTTCACTCCGCTGCCGTGGAATTCGGCGAGTGCGCGGAGCGTACGGGCGTCGCGGATGGCGTGCTGCTTGGCGATTCCGGGCTGGATGCCCAGGGCCGGCAGGCTGGTGCCGTCGCTGAGGTCGAGGAAGACCCAGGGGTCACCGGCCCGCAGGTTGACACGCAGGATCTCGGCCCAGGCCAGCCTGCGCGTCCGGGTGATGTTGACGACGGTGACGCCGGACTCGTCCGCGACGATCCGGGGCCTGCTGAGCAGGGCCAGCACGCCGAAGAAGAGGAGGGCGACGAAGACGAAGCTGGTCCGCTCCCCCGGGCTCAGCCGTTCCAGTGTCAGCGCGATCGCCGTGATGACGACGAACGTCGCCGCTCCGACGGCGAGCAGCACCACCCGGCTGTGGGTGGGCCTGAAGGTCGCCGGGAGCGCGGGGAGTTCGGGCGGCCGGGGCGCTGGGGCGGACATGGGCGCTGTCGTCCTTCGGTGTTCTGGTCCGGCCGTCACCGGGGACGGCGGGTGGGGACGGGGTACGGCCGTCAGAGACGGCAGGCGTGGATGGCCGTGGTGAGGATGGCGCGGGCGCCGAGCTCGTACAGGTCGTCCATGATCCGCTGTGCCTCCTTGGCGGCGACCATGGAACGGACGGCGACCCAGCCCTCGTGGTGCAGGGGCGAGATGGTCGGCGACTCCAGGCCCGGGGTGAGGGCCACGGCCCGCTCCAGGTGCTCGACGCGGCAGTCGTAGTCCATCATCACGTAGCTGCGGGCGACCAGCACGCCCTGCAGGCGGCGCAGGAACTGCTGCACCTTAGGGTCGTCGGCGGGGGCGCCCGTGCGGCGGATCACCACCGCCTCGGAGGTCATGATCGGCTCGCCGATGACCTCGAGGCCGGCGTTGCGCAGGCTGGTGCCGGTCTCGACGACGTCGGCGATGACCTGGGCGACGCCGAGTTCGACGGCCGTCTCGACCGCGCCGTCGAGGTGGACGACGGAGGCGTCGACGCCCACGTCGGCCAGGTGCTTGCCGACGATGCCCTCGTAGGAGGTGGCGATCGTCATGCCGCCGAAGTCCTGCGGGCCGGTGGCCGTGCCGGGCTTGGTGGCGTAGCGGAACGTGGAGCGGGCGAAGCCGAGCTGGAGGATCTCCTCGGCCTCGGCGCCGGAGTCGAGCAGGAGGTCGCGGCCGGTGATGCCGATGTCCAGACGGCCCGAGCTGACGTAGATCGCGATGTCGCGGGGCCGGAGGTAGAAGAACTCGACCTCGTTGACGGGGTCGACGAGGACGAGCTCCTTCGACTCCTTGCGCTGCTGGTAGCCGGCCTCATGGAGCATCGCCATCGCAGGCCCGGAGAGTGCACCCTTGTTGGGGACGGCGATGCGCAGCATGAGGTCGGGTTTCCTTTGTGCGGAGGGATGTTCGGGGACGTGCGGAGCCGGCTGCCCCGCGGGGCGGCCGGAGCCCTGTGGGCCGGCGCTCAGAGGTGGGCGTAGACGTCGTCGAGGGAGATCCCGCGGGCGACCATCATCACCTGGACGTGGTAGAGCAGCTGCGAGATCTCCTCGGCGGCTGCTTCCTTGCCCTCGTACTCGGCGGCCATCCAGACCTCGGCGGCCTCCTCGACGACCTTCTTGCCGATGGCGTGCACGCCCTTGTCCACCAGTTCGGCGGTGCGGGAGGTGGAGGGGTCGCCGTCGGCGGCCTTGAGCTGCAGCTCGGCGAAGAGCTCTTCGAAGGTTTTGTTCGCCATGATGGTCCTTAGAATACGGGGTCCCGGACCGCTGCTCAGCGCCAGGGTTCGCTGACGGTGCGCAGTGTGGCGGCGGTGGCGACGGCGGCGGTGACCGCTTCGTGCCCCTTGTCCTCGTGGGAGCCCTCGAGGCCGGCCCGGTCGAGTGCCTGTTCCTCCGTGTCACAGGTCAGGACACCGAAGCCGACGGGGACCCCGGTGTCGACGGTGACCTGGGTGAGGCCGCTGGTGACTCCCTGGGACACGTACTCGAAGTGGGGGGTGCCGCCGCGGATGATCACCCCGAGGGCGACGATCGCGTCGTAGCCGCGGCCGGCGAGCACCTTGGCGACGACCGGGAGCTCGAAGCTGCCGGGGACCCGCAGCAGCGTCGGCTCGTCGATGCCGAGGTCGTGCAGGGCGCGCAGGGCCCCGTCGACGAGTCCGTCCATGACCTTCTCGTGCCACTGGGCCGCGATCACGGCCACCCGCAGGTCACCGCAGTTGCGTACGGACAGTTCGGGTGCGCCCTTGCCGCTCATGTCTCTCCTGAGTGTTTCGTCGGTGCTTACTGGTTGCCGCAGGTCGACACGGTGGTGGCGTCGAGCCAGGGCAGGTCGTGGCCCATGCGGTCGCGCTTGGTGCGCAGGTAGCGGAGGTTGTGCTCACCGGCCTGGACGGGCATGGGTTCGCGCCCGGTGATGCCGAGGCCGTGGCTGACGAGGGCGGCCGTCTTCTCCGGGTTGTTCGTCATCAGCCGGAGCGAGTGGACGCCGAGGTCGCCGAGGATCCGGGCGCCCGCCGCGTAGTCCCGCGCGTCGGCGGGAAGGCCGAGTTCGAGGTTGGCGTCGAGGGTGTCGGAGCCGCGCTCCTGGAGTTCGTAGGCCCGCAGCTTGGACAGCAGCCCGATGCCGCGGCCCTCGTGGCCGCGCAGGTACACGACGACGCCGCGCCCCTCGGCCGTGATGCGCTCCATGGAGGCGTGGAGCTGGGGTCCGCAGTCGCAGCGCTGGGACTGGAAGATGTCGCCGGTCAGGCATTCGGAGTGGACGCGCACGAGGACGTCCTGGCCGTCGCCGATGTCGCCGTGGACGAGTGCGACGTGCTCGACGCCGTCGACGGTCGAGCGGTAGCCGTACGCGGTGAACAGGCCGAAGGCGGTGGGCAGCCGGACCTCGGCCTCGCGGCGGACGGTCGGCTCGGCGCTGCGCCGGTAGGCGACGAGGTCCTCGATGGAGATGATCGTGAGGCCGTGCTTGCGGGCGAAGGGGACGAGCTCGGGTAGGCGCAGCATCACGCCGTCCTCGCCGGCGATCTCGACGATGGCGCCGGCCGGCCGCAGTCCGGCGAGGCGGGCCAGGTCGACGGCGGCCTCGGTGTGGCCGTTGCGGACGAGGACCCCGCCGGCGCGGGCGCGGAGCGGGAAGACGTGGCCGGGGCGCACGAAGTCGTCGGGTCCCGCCACGCCGCCGGCCAGCATCCGCAGGGTGGTGGCCCGGTCGGCGGCGGAGATGCCGGTGCTCACCCCGTGGGCGGCGGAGGCGTCCACCGAGACGGTGAAGGCGGTCCTCATCGACTCGGTGTTGTGCTCGACCATCTGCGGGAGCCGGAGGCGGTCCAGCTCGTCGCCCTCCATGGGCGCGCAGATCAGGCCGCGGCACTCGCCCATCATGAACGCGATGATCTCGGGGGTCGCCTTCTCGGCGGCGATGACGAGGTCGCCCTCGTTCTCGCGGTCCTCGTCGTCGACGACGACGACGGGCCGTCCGGCGGCGATGTCGCGGATGGCCTGTTCGACGGGGTCGAGGGCGAGGTCGCCGGCGGTTCGGTCGTGCAGCCAGGCGGGCTGGGCAGTCATGCCGTGGCTCCTTCCAGAGCGGGTGTCCGCGTGCGCAGCCACCAGTCGCGCATGCCCCACAGGACGAGGGCCCCGTAGACGATGTAGATGAGACCGGAGAAGGCGAGGCCGCTGTGGAAGTTCAGCGGGACACCGACGAGGTCGACGAGCAGCCAGGCGAACCAGAACTCGACCATGCCGCGGGCCTGGGCGAGCATCGCGACGAGGGTGCCGGCGAAGATGTACGCGTCCGCCCAGGGGCTCCAGGAGAGCGACGGGAAAGCGGTGAACAGGGCGCCGACGGCGAGGGTGCCGAGGGCGGCGCCGCCCACCAGGTACGCGCGTTCGCGCCAGGTGGCGAAGCGTACGGCGATGGAGCCGTCCTGTGCCTTCTGCCTGCCGCGGGTCCACTGCTGCCAGCCCCACACGGCGACGGCGACGACGATCAGCTGCTTGCCGACGCTGCCCGCCTGCTGCACGGAGACGTTCGCGGCGATGAGCACGAGGCCGGACAGGAGCTGGGCCGGCCAGGTCCACACCGAGCGGAGCCAGCCGAGGGCCAGGGCGATCAGGCCGACCGTGTTGCCGATCATGTCCGACCAGATGATGTGCTGCCCGAAGGCGGTGAACGCCTCGGAGTTCAGCCAGTCCAGGGCGCTCATGCGACCGGCTCCCCGGGTGCGGCCGCGGCGCCGGGCGCCACGGCAGTCGCGGCCCCGGCGGCGGGCGCGGGGGCGGCCCCGGCGTTCGGGCCGAGCAGCCTCTCGACGTACTTCGCGAGGACGTCCACCTCGAGGTTGACGGGGTCGCCGGGCCCCTTGATGCCGAGCGTCGTCAGCGCGAGGGTCGTCGGGATGAGGCTGATGGTGAAGTGGCCGGATGCGGCGTCGACGACGGTCAGGCTCACGCCGTCGACGGTGATCGAGCCCTTCTCCACCACGTAGCGGGTCAGCTCCGCGGGCAGGGAGATCTTCACGATCTCCCAGTTCTCGGAGACGGTGCGTTCGAGGATGTGGCCCGTGCCGTCCACGTGGCCCTGGACGATGTGTCCGCCGAGCCGGCCGCCGAGCGCCATGGGACGTTCCAGGTTGACCCGGGAGCCGGCCTCCAGCGCGCCGAGGCTGGAGCGCTTGAGCGTCTCGGCCATGACGTCGGCGGTGAACTCGTGTTCGCCGAGGTCCACGACGGTGAGGCAGACGCCGTTGACGGCGATGGAGTCACCGTGGCGGGCGCCTTCGGTGACCACGGGGCCGCGCAGGCGGAAGCGGGAGGCGTCGTCGAGTTTCTCGACGGCGGTGACCTCACCCAGTTCTTCGACGATTCCGGTGAACACTCAGTTTCCCTTCCGAGCAGGAACGGGGACGGCGGTGATGCGCAGGTCGGGGCCGAGACGGACGGTCTCGGTCACGTCGAGCCGCAACGCCTGGGAGATGGTGGAGATTCCGGCGTCGGCGAGGGCCGCGGGGCCCGCGCCGAGAAGGACCGGGGCGAGATAGCCGACGACGGTGTCGACCGCTCCCGCGGCGACGAAGGAGCCGGCCAGGACGGGCCCTCCTTCGAGGAGTACGGAACGGACGCCGCGGGTGTGCAGGGCCGCGAGCAGGGCCGGGATGTCCAGCCCCCGGCCGGCGGCGGCGCGGGGCAGCCGCAGCACCGCTTCCCCGGGCAGGTGCGCGGTGTCCGCGTCCTCGGCGACGGCGACCAGGGTGGGCGCGGTGCCGTCCAGGACCCGGGCCCCGGGCCGGACGGCGGTGGCGGCGGTGTCGACGACCACCCGGAGCGGCTGGACGGCGCCCTCGACACCGCGTACGCCCAGCTGCGGGTCGTCGGCGCGGGCGGTGCCGGAGCCGACCACGACGGCGTCGGCCTCGGCGCGCAGCCGGTGGACGTCGGCGCGGGACTCGGGCGAGGTGATCCAGCGGCTGGTGGCGTCGGCGGCGGCGACACGGCCGTCGAGGGTGGCCGCGTACTTCCACCGGACGTAGGGGCGGCCCCGTCGTACGGAGGTGAGCCAGGCCGTGTTCCCGGTTGCCGCCTCGTCGGCGAGGAGGCCCTGCTCCACCTGGACGCCTGCGGCACGCAGGGTGTCCGCACCGCCTGTGGCCTGCGGGTTCGGGTCACCGACCGCGTACACGACACGGCGGACACCGGCGTCCAGGAGCGCCTGGGCGCAGGGGCCGGTCCGGCCGGTGTGGTTGCAGGGTTCGAGGGTGACGTAGGCGGTGCCGCCGCGGGCGGCTTCACCGGCCTGGCGCAGGGCGTGGATCTCGGCGTGCGGCCCTCCGGCGCGCCGGTGGTGGCCCTCGCCGGCCTGTTGCCCGGTGGCGTCGAGGACGACGCACCCGACGACCGGGTTGGGGCTGGTGGCGCCGAGTCCGCGGGCTGCGAGCGTGATCGCTCGCCGCATGGCGGTGATGTCGGCTGCGGTGGCCACCGGGTCCTCCTGCCTCTTCGGGCACGGACTCCGGGGCCTGTCGATGACGACAGAGGAAGCGGAACGCTACGGGGAACGCCGGACCGAGGGCACGGACGAACCCGCCCCGGAACCTCCCGGAACGCGTCCGCCTACGGCGGCGTACCCGTGACGACCCGCCGCGCACTGCCTCCCATCCGGACTTTAACCGTCGGTCCAGGAATCCCACCTGGTCAACCGGCCGCTGGCTGCGGACGGGTCGCGGACTATAACCGCCGGTTCGGAATTGCACCGACCCCGGAGTGCGCTGCTACTGGTACATCACTCATTGTGCCACGGCCGTCGTTGAGCCGAACGGGTGCCCGCTGTGGGGCGGCTCACAGCGGGCGCGCCGGCGGGGGTCCACCTGCCCGGCTCCGGGGAAATGGTCCAGACCTATTGACTCACTGGTCTAGTCCTCTTAATCTCTGCGTCACCTCCGAGGAACGCCTGCCGGGTGTGCGCACACCCGGACCACGCGACAAGCCCCCTTGCCACTTGTGTTCTGCCGACCTCCCCAGGAGGAACAACACATGCTGTCCCCCACCCGCGCGAGAGCCACCCTGCTCGCGGCCGGCGCAGCCGTCGCCGGACTGCTGCTGGGCTCGCTCACCGCGATTCCGTCGGCCGCCGCCGCCGACCAGGAGTCCTGCCGGCCCGACGGGCTGTACCGGACCCCCGGCGTCGACGTCCCGTACTGCTCGGTCTACGACTCCCAGGGCCGCGAGAAGATGGGCGCCGACCACCAGCGGCGTGTCATCGGGTACTTCACCAACTGGCGGACCGGCAAGGACGGCACGCCGGCCTACCTCGTCCCGGACATCCCGTGGGACAAGGTCACCCACCTGAACTACGCGTTCGCGCACATCGGCGGCGACAACAAGATCTCCGTGGGCACCGACGGCCCGCAGAACGCCTCCACCGGGATGACCTGGCCGGGTGTGGCGGGCGCCGAGATGGACCCCGCCCTCCCCTACAAGGGCCACTTCAACCTGCTCAACAAGTTCAAGAAGCAGCATCCGGCCGTGAAGACCCTGGTCTCGGTGGGCGGCTGGGCGGAGACCGGCGGCTACTTCGACGACAAGGGCACCCGGGTGAACTCGGGCGGCTTCTACTCGATGGCCACGAACGCCGACGGATCGGTCAACCAGAAGGGCATCGACACCTTCGCCGACTCCACCGTCGCGTTCATCAAGAAGTACGGCTTCAACGGCGTCGACATCGACTACGAGTACCCGACGACGATGAAGGACGCCGGGAACCCGCTCGACCACACGCTGGCCAACGCCCGCCGGGCCGGCCTCGTCAAGGGCTACGGCGCCCTGATGAAGACGCTGCGCGAGAAGCTGGACCGGGCGTCCGCCGCCGACGGCACGCACTACCTGCTGACCGTCGCGGCCCCCTCCTCCGGCTACCTGCTGCGCGGCATGGAGACCTTCCAGGTCCAGAAGTACCTGGACTACGTCAACATCATGTCCTACGACCTGCACGGCGCCTGGAACGAGTACGTCGGCCCGAACGCCTCCCTCTTCGACGACGGCAAGGACGCCGAACTGGCCCAGGCCGGCGTCTACTCGACGTCCCAGTACGGCGGGACCGGCTACCTCAACACCGACTGGGCGTACCACTACTTCCGCGGTTCCATGCCGCCCGGCCGGATCAACATCGGGCTGCCCTACTACACCCGTGGCTTCAAGAACGTGCAGGGCGGCACGAACGGGCTGTGGGGCAGGGCCGCCACCACCGACTGCCCCGCGGGCGCCGGACTGACCAAGTGCGGTGACGGTGCCGTCGGTATCGACAACCTCTGGCACGACCTGGACACGAACGGCAAGGAGTCCCCGGCCGGCTCGAACCCGATGTGGCACGCGAAGAACCTGGAGAAGGGCGTCGTGGGCGACTACGTCACCCGGTACGGCTTCCCGGCCGGCACGAAGCTGACCGGCACCTACGCCCGCAACTACGACGCGACGCTGGTCGCGCCCTGGCTGTGGAACGCCGAGAAGAAGGTCTTCCTGTCCACCGAGGACGAGCAGTCGGTGGCCGCCAAGGCGAACTACGTCGTCGACAAGGGCATCGGCGGCACGATGATCTGGGAACTGGCCGGCGACTACGGATGGAACGCCGCCAAGGGCCAGTACGAGCCCGGCTCCACGCTGACGTCCGCGATGTACGAGAAGTTCAAGTCGGCCACCCCGTACGGTGCCACCCGGTCGACCGTCGACCTGCCGGCCAAGGCGCTGGACATCGACGTGGCGTTCGAGCAGTTCCCGCTCGGTGACTCGAACTACCCGATCGGCCCGAAGCTGAAGATCACCAACAACACGAGGGCGACCCTGCCCGGCGGCACGGAGTTCCGCTTCGACTACGCGACCTCCGCCCCGGCCAACGCCAAGGACCAGTCGGGCTTCGGCACCACCATCGTGCGCAGCGACCACACCGCGGCCAACAACGTCGGCGGACTCAAGGGCGACTACAACCGCGTGTCGCTGAAGCTGCCCGCCTGGCAGACGCTCGCCCCGGGCGCCTCCGTACAGCTGGACTTCGTCTACTACCTGCCGACCTCGACGCCTTCGAACTGGACGGTGACCTTCGGCGGGGCCACGTACTCCCTCGCCGGAGACCTGGCACGCGGCACCACCGTGGTCCAGCCGGGCACCGGCACCGGCCCCACCCCCGACCCGACCCCGACCCCGACCCCCGGCACCTGCGCCGCGACCGCCTGGAGCGCTACGGCGGAGTACGGAGCGGGGGCGACGGTGAGCCACGGCTCGCACACCTGGAAGGCCAAGTGGTGGACCAAGGGCGAGACACCCGGCTCCACCGGTGAGTGGGGCGTCTGGCAGGACCTCGGCGCCTGCTGAACCCGGACCTACCGCCAGGCACCGACCGCCCGGTGACGACGGGCCACCGCCGCCACCGGGCCCAGCGCTCCGGCTGGGTCAGGAGCTTCCGGTCCGGCCTCCGTACAGAGCGGCGGGCCGTGCCGCGCGCCGCAGTACCGGCGCCCGGCGCGGCCTCCCGCTGATGTCGCTCAGCCCGACAAAACCGACCTACGTCGCCACCCCTGTGCAGTGCCATGATGAGCGTCCCTGGTGCAACTGCAGGAGGGACCCGAACGCAGTGGGCTCGGCCGCGCGCCCCCGAGCCCCGCCGTCCGGTGTCATCTGAGTAGCCGTGCTCAGGTCCATACAGAAACCTGCGGAGCATGGGCAGCATGCTGATGTGCGTTGTCATCCCGTGCCACCAGCCTGCCTGTTGACACATCGTGATCGCGCCGTTTCACTACGCGTAGAATCCCGGGTTTTTCGGCCCCTACGCTCGGGGTAACTCACCGCCCTCCCGGTCAGCGTGAGGATGAGTCGGTAACGCCACATCCCATCGCGGAAGGGCAGCCTCGTCGGTTCAACCTAGGAGCACTCCATCATGGCTAAGACCACCCAGCTCCGCACCTACACCGTCCGCGACGGTCTGCTGGACGAGTGGGCGCAGAGGTGGAAGGCTGAAATCCTGCCGCTGCGGCTTGAGTTAGGGTTCGCGATCGGCGGCGCTTGGGTCGACCGGGAGCACAATCAGTTCATCTGGCTGATCTCCTACGACGGCCCGGAGACGTTCGCGGAGCGCAACGCGATGTACTGGGACTCGTCCGCCCGCAGATCGATGGATCTAGATCCGGACGACTACCTCGTGGGTACCGAGGAGCGGACCGTGGAGGATTGGAACTGAGCCGACGCGCCGGCTACGCCCCCGCCAGGGGAAGCAAGTGCCGTCGCCGTTCGCCCTCGTCCAGCGACCGGAAGACACGTCCCCGGGCATGGGCTTCAAGTCGGTCGAAATCGGGGTCGGCGGACCAGACGCGGGCCGTTCCGTCGAAGGAGGCAGTGAGCAACCGCGTGCCGTCACGGGACCATTCGACCGAGGACACCTTGTCCTGGTGGACCCCTACGACGGCGATCTCCTCGAAGGTGTCGGCACTCCAGACACGTACGGTCCGGTCGTCCGAGCCGCTGGCGATGAAGCGGCCGTCAGGAGACCAGACCACACAACGGACGCGCCCTTCATGGCCCTTGAGCACATCCATGCGACGGCCTGTGGTGACCTCCCATACCGCCACCGTCCAGTCTCCGGAGGCCGTGGCGATCCGCTGTTCGTCAGGGGCCCAGGCGACGTCGTCGACGTAGTTGTCGTGACCGCGCAGGACGGTCAGTTGCCGGCTCTCCGCGACGTCCCAGAGGCGGCAGGTACGGTCGTCCGACGCGCTGGCGAGGAGCCCCCCGCCGGGCGACCAGGCGACGCTGCCCACCCAGTCCTGATGGCCGGCAAGCGCGGTGAGTTCGGTGCCGGTGTCAGCCTCCCTCACACGCACAATGCAGTCGTGTCCGCCGGTGGCGATGCGGCGACCTTCGGGTGACCAGGCGCACGACTCGACGACCTCTCCCCGTTGTTCGACCAACACAGCGCCGGTGTCGTCCAGGACGCGGAAGAGACCGTCATTCGTACTGAGCGCCAGCCTGCCGTCCTGGGACAGCGGAGACCACGCCACGCTCCAAACCCGGTCGTCGAGCCTCAGCGGCTCTCCTGCGGGGGTCCCGTCGCCGGAGGACCAACGGCGTACGGTCGCGTCGTCGCAGGCGGTGGCGATCCACTGTTCGTCGGCGGACCAGGATGCCTGATTCACCGGGCCGCGGTGTCCGTCGGCCGCCACGACCTCCGCTCCCTGTGGCCGTAGGTCCCACACGATCGCGGAACCGTCGGTCGAGCTTGTGGCGAGCTGGCTGCCGCAGGGCGACCACGTCACACCCCAGACCGTGTCGCTGTGGCCCCTGAGCACCGCTAGCACCTTCGCGTCCTGGGCACTGACCAGACGCACGGTGTGGTCGGAGGACGCGGACGCGAGAGCCCTGCTGTCCGGGGACCAAGCCAGGTTCCACACGTAGTCGGTGTGGCCGCGCAGCAGCAAACGCAGTGCACCGGTCCGGGCGTCCCAGATGCGAACCGTGTGGTCCCCGCTGCCCGTGGCAATGGAAAGGCCGTCCGGCGACCATGCGACGCCTTCGACGAAGTCCGTGTGGCCTTCCAGAACGACATCGGTGGTGCCCGTGGCAAGGTCCCACACGCGGGCCGTCTGATCGTGTGAGGCCGAGGCGAGCCGGGTGCTGTCGGGCGACCAGGTGACGCCCCAGACGTCGTTCCGGTGCCCCTCCAGTTCCTGTGTGAGTCGCCCCGTCCCGGCCTCCCACACGCGCAGGGCGCAGTCCTTCGAACTGGCGGCGACATACCGTCCGTCCGGTGACCATGCCACCTGCCTCACGATGTCCGTGGGACCGGTCAGCAGCCGGACGGGCTCGCCCGAGGCGGCGTCCCAGATGCGTACGACGCGTTCTCGCCCTGCTGTCGCGACGCATGTGGAGTCCGGCGACCACGCGACCGACTCGACCATCGCCCCGTCGGACGGAAGGACGAGCAACGACTGCCCGGACCGGGCCTCCAGAACCCGGGCGCTGCCGTCACGCGACGCAGTGGCCAGCCGTCGGCCGTCCGGTGACCAGGCAATGTGCCGGACGGTGTCCGTGTGCGCATTCACTCGCGTACGGAGGTGGCTCGCTGCCAGCGCCGCCATGAGGCCGCGGCGGGCCGAGGGGGTCGGCGTGCATTCGCCGAGAGCGGCCAGGGACAGGAGTATGGCCCGCTCCGGGTGCGTTTCTGCGCTTCCGAGCGCGTATTGGCCGATACTCTCCGACACTCGGCGGAGGAAGGCCAGATCGCGCCGCAGCGACGACTGCACCAGCAGGCGAACCGGCTCAGGTGCGAGGCCTGACTCCTCCAGCGCGGTGAGCCTGCGCCGGGCAAGAGTGAGCCGCTCCCCGGTGAGGAGGTAGTCGTCACTGCGGCCGGAGCGTTCCCAGTCCTGGGCCCATCGCTCCAACTCGGCCCGCTCACGCAGCTGGTCCGCGCGTGACTCGACCTCCTGGCGTAGCGGGGCCCACTGGCGGAACAGCGCTTCGTGCGTCACCTGTGCGTAGGGCGCCTCCTGGCCGGGGGTTCCGTCGCCGGCCGCGTCCGACATCAGCAGACGCGCGTCGATGAAGGCGTCCACGACACGCCGTTCCCGATCGGTGAGCTCGGACAGCGGGACACGTTTGCGAGCCACTTCCTGGCCTTGGACCGTGACGAACCGGAGGAGGACGCGCAGGACGAAGGCGATCCCCCCGGCATGGTCGAGCTCTGACACCGTGTGGTCCGCCTGCCGCGAGAGGGCACCTGCCACGCCACCCAAGTTCCGGTACAGCTCCTCGGTGACCGTCCCGCCCGGACCGGAGGCGAAGTAGAGCTCCTGGAGGAGGTAGGCGAGCAGCGGCAGGGCGTCATCCGTGCCGGCGTCGTCGACGATTGCATCGACGACACCCGGTGCGAAGGAGAGGCCCACCAACGCGGCGGGGCCCTCCACGACCTGAGCGAACTGGCTCCGCCCGAGCCCGCCGACGGTGACGGGATGTTGGCAGATTTCGGCGTGGCCCGTGGTCAGGAGCCTGCCGAGGAAGTCCACCCGCAGGGTAGCCAGGACGCGCACGCTCGCATCCTGTTCCACGCACAGGCGGAGTGCGTCGAGGAACTGGGCTCGTTCCCGCTCACCGGCGAGGGTGACGACCTCCTCGAACTGGTCCACAACGAGCAGTACACGTCGGAATCGGCCGCCACGCAGGCGGGTCAGTTCTGTCCTGAGCGCTGTTGGGCCCTGCCGTAGTCGCCGCAGGACGGCACTCACGGATTCCCTCTCCCCGCCCGCGGATGCGATGGCCGCTGCCATCGCGCTCAGCGGGGTGGTCCCTGGGGTGAAGGCGGGAATCAGCGTCCATCGCCGGTCTCGCAGGCGAGGCATGACGCCAGCTTTGACCAGTGAACTCTTTCCGCTTCCGGATGCGCCGACGAGCACGAGGAAGCGGTCGGTCGGCCTTTCCGGAGACGTGTGCAGCCTGCGCGTCAGCTCGGCTGCCAAGGCCTCCCGGCCGAAGTACACAGCCGCCTCGTCCTCCGCGTAAGCGTCCAGTCCGGGGTACGGGATTCGGTCACGTGGCCATTCGACCTGCGGCGGCGTCGGATTCTCCAGCCGGTACACCACGACCTGGCCCACCACCATAGCGATGACCAGCACGCCGATGGCAGGGACGGATGCCTTCTGAATGACCTGTAACAGCCATGGGGCTTCATCGGCCCCGGTGGCGTAGTTGGTGACGATGCCGAACAAGCTCGCAACCAGTACCAGCATCACCTGAAGCGCGAGTTGCATGCGCTGCCTCATGGCGCACCGACGGCCGAGCCGTCTTCACTCCGCAGCACAGCATGCCCCCCGTTCCCTGATACCTCAGCTATTTTCAGGCCCGCGCCACTCGATCTCAACAGCATGTGACAGAACAAGCCATCGGGGTGACGCAGCGCGCAGTACGTGAGCAAAGGCCCAGGACTCGTTATTCGAGCGGCGGGCTCCGAGCGCCGGGGTAAAGGCTTCACTCACAGGGGGGACATGGCCGGGGAACCGAACCCGACGCTTGAGCTTCGGGGGCCGGGATGTGAGCGTCGAGAGCCGAGCGCTGTAGTTCATCCGGTAGGTAGGAGAAGGGGCCCTCAGAGTGGCCGGACATCTATGGCACGTACGGTGCCTGGCCGGCGAAGGTGACCAGGTCCGCCGGGTCTCCCGCACCTACTGGTCCCGTACCGCCCGCGACAACGAGTGGTGGGACACGTTCCTGGCCACCGAGGGCAGCCACTCCATTGCGGAAGTGGCGCCCGCTCCCCCACCGCCCAGCGATACCGCACCGACCTCATCCCCGCGGGCGACCGCACCACCCGCCACCACACCTGAGCCCACCGCTCCCCCGACGCCGCCCGCTCCCGCGCCCGCATCACCCGCCATGCCCACGCAGCGCACCTCGGTGACACCAGCCCGCCTCCTGGAGGCGATCGAGCCTCTCGCCGACGCTCTCCGTCCGCCGGTCCCTCCGCTGGTTGCTCCGGGCGTCGTCTGCGCACCCGAATCGCTGGTTCTCGATCCGTACCTTCGCATCCTGCGACGGCTCCTCGATGACGGCGAGGCCCTACGTGTCCTCGGCTTCGCCGATCAGCTCGATGCACTCGGTCCCGTGTCTGCGATCTTCAGCGGGGCCAAGGAGAAGTTCGCAGCGGCAAGGGACAAGACTGCGGCGAACACACTGGTCGCCATCACGGATCGCCGCGTCATCACGGCCAGGACAAGTGCATTCCTCGAGCAAGCCGAAATCCGTGCTGATATCTCGATCGACCAGGTGCGATACGTCCGTGCAGCGGCCACCCAGAACAAGGGCACGCGTCTGTCTGTCGACCTCATCACGCGTGACGCGAACATTTGTTGGCTCGACGCGCGCCCCTCACACCCAATTTTCCTGGCACCACTTCACAACGCGTTTCAGTTCCACCCACGCGCGGCGCCCGTCTCGCTCGGCGCCTGGCCGGCGAGCGCCTCAACGCCTGGGGCATCCCGTACGGGAGCGACGCGCATCACGCGTTGTTGCTGACCGTCGGCGAACTCAGCAGCAAGGCGGTGCGTCACGGTCACGCGTCCGGCCGCAATTTCCGCCTCCGCCTCTCCGCCGAGGGCACGGCCGTCCGCATCGAGGTCACCGACACCCGGGGCGAGTGCCTCCCGACCCCCACCCACCCGGCCCCGCCCGATCAGGAAGGCGGCCGCGGCCTCCTGTTGGTGCCCGCCCTCGCCGATCGCCGGGGCTGGTACCTCTGCGCGGACGGGCCGGGCAAGACGGTGTGGGCGGTCCTGGACGTCTCCCCGTGCTCGTAGACGCAGGATTCAGTCAGTAGGTGATGTCACGTTGCACTCGAAAATGCGTGCGTGTGATGATCCTTGGCATGACCACGGGTGGGGACGGGATACCGGAGCAACAGCGCAGGCGGTCACGGCTGGCGGACCTTGATCTTCTTTCAGCACCGCTTCCCGGGCGAGGGCCCGTAGCGACCTCGGTGGAGGCGGAACAGCAACGGGTGCGTACGGCCCGACGGGAGTTCGCAGTCCTACTGGGTGAGTTCCGGCGTACGGCGGTGCTGGTGCCGCTGGATGAGGCCGGGGATCTGTGGTCTGCGGAGCAGAACGGAGTGCGGTGGATCTGTGCCTTCTCGGATGAGGAGGCGTTGGCCCGTTTCGCCTCGGCACGTGGTAAAACCGGGCGGGAATGGGCGTACCAGTCCGTTCTCGGTGCGAGGTTGCTGGATGTGATGGTGCCGTTGCTGCCGGGGCCGGCGGGGGTGGCGCTTGATGCCGGCAGCTTGAGCGGCGGGATGTTGTTTCCGCCGGTGGCGGGCATTGTGCCGGACGCGGTCGCGGTGGATCTCGGGGGGACGCGGTGAGCGGGGAGAACGCTGATCTTCAGATCCCGCCGGAGGCGCTGGCGGAGATCGCGAAGGGGATTGATCTGGCGCATGCGGAGCTGAAGGATCTCGGCATGATCGGCCAGGCGTCGACGGGTCGGGGGTTTTCGGATCTGGCCTTGTCGGGGCTGGAGTTGGGGCATGGCGGGCTGACGTCGGAGTTCGAGACGTTCTGCAACCGCTGGGAGTGGGGTGTGCGGGCCCTGACGCAGAAGGGCAACGGCTTCGCCCTCGGGGTCGGCCTGTCGGCGGGTTCGTTCGCGGAGCAGGAGCAGTACATCAAGGACTCGTTCAAGATCGGTGTGAACTCCTTGAACGGGAATCCTCATGCGTCCGAGGACGAGGTCAAGGCGATGGGCTGGGACACGATCCGTGCGCAGTCCGCGTACGACGACCCGGATTACAGCTGGGAGTCGATGAGTCAGGCCCAGGACGAGGTGAACCAGACCTGGAAGAACACCGCGTACGACGCGGAGGACGCAGCCCTCGATTCCATGGAGCGCAACGGGCTGATGGACCCGGCGGTGCGGGCTGCGGCGGATGAGCGGATGCGGGAGCAGTTGGATCCGTCGCAGGAGACGATCGATCAGGCTGGGCAGCCGCGGTGGGGGGAGAGTCGCTGATGGTGGACTGGGGGAAGTGGGGCGACGCTCTTTACGACGGGGCGGGTGATCTGGTCGACAAGGGTAAGGAGGTCGTCGGCACCGGCATCGACAAGGGCACCGATGTGCTCGGCTCGGGTCTGGAGAAGGTCGGTGCCGATGAGTGGGCTGACAAGGTTGAGGACTGGGGTGATGAGACCGCCTCCTCGCTGGGTGCGGATGTCGGAGAGCAGCAGCTCGGGCAGACCGAAGATGTGAACGAGTTGATCCACGGCCGGCCGGACAAGATCAGCGCGGCGGTGAAGAACCTCCGGGACTTCCAAAAGGCATTCGATCTCGTCGGTGGCGGGATGAGGAAGCTCGACTCCGGGCACTGGAGGGGTGAGGCTGCCGACGCCTTCCGCGCCAGGTTTCAGACCCTTCCGACCGACTGGCTGCGCGCGGCCGATGCGTTCGAGGACGCGGCCACGTCGCTGGAGACGTACGCCGGGACGGTCACCAGCGCGCAGGCCAAGGCCGGTGAGGCGATCGCCCTCTACAAGGAGGGCAAGCAGGACTACGAAACCGCTGCCTCCGCCTATAAGGAGAAGGCGGAGGCGTACAACGCGGTCCGCAACACCGACCACCCCCAACCGCATCCGGGAACGTTCACCGACCCGGGCGCGGCCAAGCGCCAGCATGCCCAGGAGATCCTCCAGGGTGCCCGGCGGGCGCGCGACGAGGCAGCCGAAGCGGCCAAGGGTGCGATCACGGCCGCGATGGCGCACGCTCCGAAGGAACCCACCGGTCTGGACCGGGCCAAGCAGGAGTTCTACGACTACGGTGTGGGCCAGGGCATCGAGCTGGCGCACTTCGGTGGTGGTGTCGTCAAGGGCACCGCGGGCCTGGTGAACTTCGTACGCTCGGTCAATCCGACCGACCCGTACAACCTGACGCACCCGGCCGAGTACTACAAGGGCGTCAACATGACGCTCGCCGGCCTCGTCTCCAGCGCCGCCAACCCCGACCGCACGTTGAAGAACGCCTGGGACGCGGCCAAGGGCGACCCCTCCGAATTTATCGGCCGACTCGTCCCCGAACTCGTCGGCACCAAGGGCGGTGGCCTGCTCAAGGGCGGCCTTCGAGCCGGAATGAAGGACCTGCTCGAACGCCCCAAGGGCAAGAATCGGCAGGGGCACGAGAGGAACCCCGAGTCCAACGCCAAGAAGTGCGGCGACGTCAAGTGCGCCGGAGACCCCGTGGACGTCGCGACCGGGCGCATGCTGCTCCCGCAGACGGACATCGTGCTGCCGGGATCGCTGCCCCTGGTCTTCGAGCGCGTCTTCGACTCCTCGCACCGCGCCGGCCGCTGGTTCGGCACGGGCTGGTCGAGCACGGTCGACCAGCGCCTGGAGATCGACGCGGAAGGCGTGGTCTTCAGCTGCAGCGAGGGCAGCCTGCTCGCCTATCCGCATCCCGCACCTGGCGCCCCCGTCATGCCCACACACGGTCGGCGCTGGCCCCTGGACCGGGTGGGTGACGGCTACACCATCACTGATCCGGAAACCGGCCAGGTCCGCCACTTCGTCGACCAGCCCGCTGGGGAGCTGGCGCTTCTGGCCCATATCGACGACCGCAACGGCCGCTGGATCGCCTTCGAGTACGACGAGGCGGGTGCTCCGACCTCGATCGTGCACCACGGCGGTTACCACCTGAAGCTCACCACGCGCGAGGGCAGAGTCACCGCCCTGCACCTGGCAGGCGCCGCCCCCGACGGCACCGACCAGGAGATCCTCCGCTACGGCTACACCGACGGCCACCTCACCACGGTCACCAACTCATCGGGCAAACCTCTGCGCTTCGACTGCGACGAACTCGGGCGCATCACCGCATGGACGGACACCAACAACAGCCGGTATGAGTACGTCTACGACGAACACGACCGCTGCGTGTACCAGGCCGGCACCAACGGTTACCTCGAAGCCAGCTTCACCTGGGACGACACCGCCCCAGCCACCGGCCTGCGCATGACATCCATGACGGACAGCCTCGGCCACACCACGCGATATGTAATCAACGACCACTCCCAGGTCGTCGCCGAGATCGACCCCCTGGGTGCGATCACCCGCTTCGAGCACGACCGCTACCACCACCTGGTGTCCCGGACGGACCCACTCGGCCGCGTAAGCCGCTACACATTCGACGAGCACGGCCGCCTCACCGTCGCGGAACGGGCCGACGGCCGTCAGGTCCGGGCCGATTACGACGAGCGCGGGTTCATGGTCCGGTCGGTCGGCACCGACGCCAACATCACGCGTCAGACTTTCGATCGCCGCGGCAACCGGACATCGGTCACGGAGCCGTCCGGTGCAACCACCCACTTCACCTATGACGATACCGGCTGCCTCACCTCCATCACGGATGCGCGCGGGCACACTTCGTCTGTGGCCTCCGATGAGGCGGGCCTCTCTCTGGCCATCACTGATCCGCTGGGGAACATCACACGCTGCGAGCGCGATGCCTTCGGTCGACCTGTGTCGATCACCGATCCGCTGGGGGCCGTCACGCGCCTGGAATGGACGGTCGAGGGAAAACTCTCCCGCCGTGCCGAGGCGGATGGGAGCATGCAGTCATGGACATTCGACGGTGAAGGTAACTGCCTCAGCCATTCGGATCCTGTCGGCGGAGTCACTACTTTCGAGTACACCGATTTTGATCTCCTCACCGCCCGCACGGGTCCGGGCGCTGTCCGCCACGAGTTCAGCCACGACACAAATCTCAACCGCATACAGGTCACCAGCCCCCAGGGGCTGACGTGGGAATACAGGTATGACCCGGTCGGCCGACTCATATCGGAAACCGACTTCGACGATCGGACGCTGACGTACGAGAGGGACGCGGCGGGGCGTCTCGTCTCCCGAACGAACGCACTGGGCCAAGTCATCCGTTACGAACGGGACGAGCTGGACCGTGTTGTCCGCAAGGACGCCGCAGGGGCCGTGACGACCTTCGCGTACGACTTCGCGGACCAACTCGCGGAAGCCGTGAACTCGGACGCGACGATCACACTCCTCCGCGACCGGTACGGCCGCCTCAGGTCTGAGACCGTCAACGGTCGGACAACGGCGTACGAGTACGACGATCTCGGCCGCCGGACGAGTCGAACGACCCCCACGGGGGCAGTCAGCACCTGGGCTTACGACCCGGCTGGCCGTCGTACCTCGCTGACTGCGTCCGGCCGCACCATGGCCTTCGCATACGACGCGATCGGCCAGGAGACCACCCGCAGGATTGGCGACACGGTCTTACTGGTGTCCCGCTACGACCGCGCAGGTCGTCTCATTACCCAACATGCCATGGGTGCGGGCCGCAGCATCCAGCGCCGTGACTACGCATACCGCGCAGATGGCAATCTCATCGGCGTGGACGACCAGCGCTCGGGCTCGATAACCTTCGACTTGGACCTGATCGGCCGGGCCACCTCGGTCCACTCGATGGAGTGGACCGAGCGGTACGCCTACGACGAGGCGGGCAACCAGACGGACGCCTTTTGGCAGGCCCCGCACCCCGGACAGGAATCTGCGGGTCCCCGTAGCTACACGGGCACGGGGATCAGCCGCGCGGGCAGGACCGTCTACGAACACGACGCATTGGGCCGCATCACCTCACGGCAGAAGACCCGTCTGTCTCGCAAGCCGGACACCTGGCACTACGACTGGGACGCCGAAGACCGCTTGCGCTCGGTGTCCACCCCTGAGGGCGCGATGTGGCGCTACGCCTACGATGCGCTCGGCCGACGCACATCCAAACAACGTCTCGCTGCCGACGGCACGACCGTCCTCGAACAAGTCACGTTCACCTGGGATGCCACGACTCTTTGCGAGCAGACGACGGAGTCACCGGCATTGCCTCATCTGGTAGCTCTCACCTGGGACCACAGGGGCCTCCAGCCGCTTACTCAAAGAGAATGCCTCTTCAACCGAGAAGCGCCCCAGGAGCTTGTAGACAGCCGGTTCTTCGCGATCATCACCGACCTGGTAGGCACTCCGACAGAACTGGTCGACGATTCCGGTCTGCTGGCATGGCACACCCGGAGCACTCTCTGGGGCACCACATCCTGGGCATCCACCAGCACCACCTACACGCCCCTTCGCTTCCCGGGCCAGTACTTCGACCCAGAAACGGGCCTCCACTACAATCACTTCCGCTACTACGAGCCCGAAACCGCCCACTACCTCAGCCCTGACCCCCTGGGCCTCGGCCCAGCACCTAACCCTGCAGCTTATGTTCCCAACCCTCACACCTGGGCTGACCCCCTGGGGCTTTCAGGCTGCAAGACCTTCATGCCTGGATCCAGCTTGGGAGACGTCGCCAATACTCCGGGATGGGTCCCGAATTCCATCCCTAAGGAGTCGATGCAGGTCCTTAGAGACATGGGGAAGCACAACTTCGCGTGGTGGGGCGGGCCAGGATTCCACGGACCGAAATGGTGGACTGAGCCATTCGAAAACAGCGGCGCGAAGGGTGGCTACCAACTTCCCACCCATGACCCGTCGGGAAATCCGATCACCTACCAAGAATATGGAACCTATCCATCACCGGATAATCCCAAGCCAGGCGGCGAGCGGTGGGTATTCGGAAGCGACAGGTCCGCCTATTACACCCCGACTCACTACCAGACGTACATCGTGGGCAGAAGCCCTGAATGGGTGCATTAATGAGAGACGAAGAACGGGCGATCCTTATCGCCCCATGGATGCACATCATCACACCAGGCGCCAGCCTGGATCTTGATCAACTCCTGCCCACTTCGGGTAGCGTTTATGTGGCACGCCTCAACGGCGCAGACATGCCTGAAGAGTTGTCGGCTTTTCAAAATTTCTGGGAGAGACTGAAGTTCCCTGAATATTTCGGGTGGAACTGGCACGCTTTCTACGACTGCCTTCGAGACCTTCATTGGCTCTCTTCGGACTACCACATTCTGATCATCGAATCAGCCGAGCGTGCACTTTCCGAGGATGACGCCGCTCGCAAGGAGTTCTTCAAAGCCCTCTACCGAGCCGGTCAACGATGGTCTTACACCAAGCGGCCCGAAGGAATCACGCTCAGCAAATTCTGTGTCGTCCTGTCGTGCGGCGAGGAGGCAGTGTCAACCGTCGCGAGCAGTCTCGTCGAACTTCAGAAGCAGGCCTGACCCAGCGCTGCTGTCCGGTGACCGGAAAGTGACATCCCCTCGCTCAACCGCCTACCGGCCCTCGCACTCAGGCCCCACCCAGGTCACCGGCGGCCCGGGCACCGGCAAGACAGTCGTCGCCCTGCACCGGGTACCTCATCTGCTGGGTTATCTGCGCGACGGGGGACCGGCTGGTCCATAGTGTCGGCCAACCGCAGGTCGGCGGAGTGCAAGCGGCCGGGGGCGAGCCGGTCCCCGCGCCACCGGCAGATACCCGCCCCCTCACCCCCCCGGCGCGAACAGCACCTCCTGCGCCGCCTCGCGGGCCGCGAGGACCGCGCCGCGCAGGACCGCTCCGCCGCCCAGGCGCCCGGCTCTGACCTCCGTCGCCAGCGGGGACAGCCGGGCGAGCCGCTCCTCGACCCGGGACGCGAGGGTGTCGCCGCCCGCCCGGCCGACCTCGCCCGCCAGGACCACACACCCCGGGTCCAGGACCGCGACGACGGAGGCCGCCCCGAGGGCGATCCGGTCGGCGAGCGCGGCGAGGAACGCCTCGCCCCGGGGCCCGCCGTCGGCCACCGCCGCCTGCACGGCGAACGCGGCGGCCGGGTGCTGTTCCCGTCCCCCGCTCTCCGCTCCGGCCGGGACCCGCACCTCGATCCCGTGGGCCGCCGCCAGCTCGCAGACGGCGACCGAACCGGCCAGCGAGTGGAATCCGCCGTCGCAGTTGACGGCCGAGGGAACGCCCCGTGTGCCGGGCACCGGCAGGAAGCCGATCTCACCCGCGCCTCCGGACGCGCCCCGCCGCAGGACCCCGTCCAGCATGACCGCGGCTCCGATGCCGTGCCCCAGCCAGAGCAGGGCGAAGGTGTCCCGGTCGAGGGCCGCCCCGGTGCGGTGTTCGGCCACGGCGGCCAGGTTGGTCTCGTTCTCGACGACGACCGTCGCGGGCAGCCGCCGCTGGAGCTCCTTGACCAGGCCCCGGTGCCAGGCCGGCAGTCCGGCGGTGTCCCGGAGTTCGCCGGAGACCGGGTCGATCAGCCCCGGCGCGCCGATGGCGACGCTGTGCAGCGGCGCGGTGCCGGCCGCGCGGGCGGTCCGTTCCACCATGGCCACGGCCTGTTCGACGGCGGGCCGGATCCCGGCGTCGCCGCCGATCGGCGAGGTGGCTTCCGCCAGCGTGGCACCGAGCAGGTCCGCGACGACCACGGCGACGCTGTCGGTCCGTACGTCGAGAGCGGCCAGGTGGGCCCGGTCGGCGGCGATCCCGTACAGGCGGGCGTTGGGGCCGCGCCGCTGGGTTCCGCTCTCGCCCACCACCCGGACGAGTCCGGCTTCCTGGAGCCGTTCCACCAGGTCGGCGACGGTGGGCCGGGAGAGTCCGGTCAGGGTCTTGAGCTGCGTGGCCGTCAACGGGCCGTCCTGCTGGAGCAGTCGCAGGGCGAGCCGGTCGTTGATGGCCCGGGCGGTGCTCGGGGATGCGGGCATGCGGGGATCCTTCCAGATCACTGCGGTCCGCCCGCACGGTATTTATCAGGCAGGGTTCCTGATAGTTTACGCCCGCACCGTCATCCGGACGTCCGGGCTGCCGGGGGTCACACTGTCCAGGGGAGGTCACGGCGCATGACGACGGAGACAACGGTTCCGGTCTTCGGTAGGGAGCAGGTCAGGCGGGCGAGGTACGCGGTGGCCGCGGTCTTCGCCGTGCACGGGGCGGTGACCGGCAGCTTCGCGACCCGCGTGCCGTGGATCCAGGACCACGCATCGGTCAGCGCCGGACAACTGGGGCTCGCCCTCGCCTTCCCGGCCATCGGCGCCTCGCTGGCCATGCCGCTCGCCGGCCGGGTCAGCCACCGCTTCGGCGCCCGGACGGCCCTGCGCGGGCTGCTGGCCCTCTGGACGCTGTCGCTGGTCCTGCCCGCCGTCGCCCCGAACCTCCCCACGCTCTGCGGAGCGCTCTTCGTGTACGGGGCGAGCGCCGGCATGTCGGACGTCGCGATGAACGCGCTGGGCGTCGAGGTGGAGAACCGGCTCGACAGGTCGATCATGTCCGGGCTCCACGGCATGTGGAGCGTGGGGGCGCTGATCGGCTCGGCCGCCGGCACGGTCGCCGCTCACGTCGGCGCCGACGCCCGGCTGCACCACACGGTGGCCGCGCTGGTGCTGACGGCGCTCGGCCTCGTCGCCTGCGGGGGCGTACTGGACCTGCGCAGCGAACCGGACGAGGAGCCGCCGCCCCGCTTCACGCTCCCTCCGAAGTCAGCCCTGGTGATCGGCGCGGTCGGCTTCTGCGCGGTGTTCGCCGAGGGAGCCAGCATGGACTGGTCGGCGGTCTACCTGAGGGATGTCATGGGCAGCTCGGCCGGCCTGGCGGCGGCGTCGACCACGGCGTTCGCCCTGACGATGGCCGTGGCCCGCATCGCCGGCGACAAGGTCGTCGACCGGTTCGGGGCGGTACGGACCGTGCGCGTGGGCGGGGTCCTGGCCACGGCGGGCGGGTTGCTGGTGGTCCTGTCGCCGAACACGGCGCTGGCGCTCTGCGGCTTCGGACTGCTCGGACTGGGTGTCGCGGTCGTCGTGCCGCTGGCGTTCGCGGCCGCGGGGCGCAGCGGGCCGAACCCGAGCCGGGCCATCGCGGGTGTGGCCACCATCACGTACACCTCCGGTCTGATCGCCCCGTCCGCGATCGGGTCGCTGGCCGAGGCGACCTCGCTGCTCGTGTCCTTCGGCCTGGTGACGGTGCTGGCGTTCGGCCTGGTGCTGGGCGCCGGGGTGTTGCGGGCGGGCGACCGCAAAGTCACGGAGGGCGGCGCACCGGCGCCGGTGCCGGCCGGGAGTCCGGCCGCCTCGGACTGAGCACGGGCGACGGGGTCGAGCGCGAGGTCACGGCGTCGCGGCACTAGCATGGCGCTGATCTTTTTCCGCGGGTGAACACCAGGGTGGGCACTTCGCACACACCGACAGGGAGCGACCATGGGCGGCCTCGGCGTGCGCTGGACCTTGCACGGCGACGGGAGGACTCCCGCTCCGGGGGCCGTCGTACGCCCCGACGAGCGGCTCTCCTGGCCCCGCACCTTCGGGCTCGGCGCCCAGCACGTGGTCGCCATGTTCGGCGCGTCCTTCGTCGCACCGGTCCTGATGGGCCTGGATCCCAACCTCGCGATCATGATGTCCGGCGTCGCGACCGCCATCTTCCTGCTGTCGACGCGCGGCAGGGTGCCCAGCTATCTGGGGTGCTCGCTCTCCTTCGTGGGTGTCGCCGCCACGATCCGGGCAAGCGGTGGCACCAGTGCCACCGTCACGGGCGCGGTGCTGGTGGTGGGCGCCGTGCTGTTCGTGGTGGGGCTCATCGTTCAGCGGTTCGGCGCGCGGATCATCCACGCGGCCATGCCGCCCGTGGTGACCGGCGCCGTCGTCATGCTGATCGGTTTCAACCTGGCACCGGTCACCGCGTCGACCTACTGGCCCCAGGACCAGTGGACGGCTCTGCTGGTCATGCTCTTCACCGGGCTGGCGGTCGTCTGCCTGCGCGGGTTCTTCTCCCGCATCGCGATCTTCCTGGGGCTCGTCTTCGGGTACGTCCTGTCCTGGGTGCTCGACCTGGTGTTCGGCAGGATCCACTCGCCGGCCGGCGGGGCCGAGGCCGTCGACCACTGGCGCCTGGACCTGTCCGGTGTGGCGGACGCCGACTGGCTCGGACTGCCGTCCTTCCACGGGCCGAGCTTCGAATGGTCCGCGATCCTGGTGGCGCTGCCGGTCGTGATCGCCCTGATCGCCGAGAACGCCGGTCATGTGAAGGCCGTCGGCGAGATGACCGGTGACTCCCTGGACGACAAGCTGGGCACCGCCATCGCGGCGGACGGCGCCGCCTCCGTGCTGTCCACCGCCGTGGGCGGCCCGCCCAACACGACGTACTCGGAGAACATCGGGGTCATGGCGGCGACCCGGGTCTACTCCACCGCCGCCTACTGGGCGGCCGCCTTCTTCGCTCTGCTGTTCGGCCTCTGCCCCAAGTTCGGCGCGGTCGTCGCCGCGATCCCCGGCGGCGTGCTGGGCGGCATCACCGTGATCCTCTACGGGATGATCGGCCTGCTGGGCGCCCAGATCTGGCTGAACGCCAAGGTCGACCTGCGCAACCCGCTCAACCTCGTGCCCGCCGCCGCGGGCATCATCATCGGCGTCGGCGGGGTCAGCCTGAAGATCACCGACAACTTCGAGCTGAGCGGCATCGCACTGGGCACCCTCGTCGTGATCACCGGCTACCACGCCCTGCGGGCGTTCGCCCCCGCCCACCTCAAGACCCAGGAACCCCTGCTGGACTCGGGCACGTCCACGTACGACGAGGAACCGCCCACCGGGACGGCCTGACCCGGCTCCGCCGGGGGCACCGCCCCCTCCCCCGGCCGTCCCCGGCGCCCGGACGTTCGTCCGTTCCGATGAACGCTCCGGCCCGTCGGCACCGCGAGGGGCCTCCGGCTGGGACGCTGCGTCCATGAACCGGTTCGAGGAGTGCGCGGGTCCGGCCGGGTCGGCCGGCACGGTGACCGAAGCCGACACGGTGACCACCGATGCCGGCGCCGTGACCACCGATCTCGGCGCCGTGATCGAGCGGATGCGCGGCCTGGGCTCCGGCTGGCCGCCCGGGGACGGCGTGGCGGTGTTCAACCAGGTCTATCTGACGGTCACCGAGACGGTCGGGGCGCGGGTGGGCGACGGCGCCCTCGGCGACCGCACGGCCGGATCCGCACTCGACGTGCGCTTCGCGGAGCACTACCTGAGGGCGGTCGACGCGGCCGCGGCGGGCGGGCGGCCGCCCGAGTGCTGGCGTCCCCTGTTCGAGAACCGCCGCCACCCCGGGCTCGGTCCCCTCCAGTTCGCCCTCGCCGGCATCAACGCCCACATCGGCCATGACCTGGCGCTGGCCGTGGTGGACACCTGCCGTGCCTTGGACTGCGTCCCCCGCGACCTGGAGGAGGAGTTCGAACGGGTGGGCGATCTCCTGGCGACGCTGGAGGAACGGATCCGCGACGAGCTGATGCCGGGCCCCGATCTGCTTGAGGTGGCCGACCCGCTGACCCACCTGGCGGGCGTCTGGAGCCTGGAGCGGGCCCGCGAGGCCGCGTGGACGGCGGCCGGGGTCCTGTGGCGGCTGCGGGGCGTGCCGCTTCTCGCCGAGGAGTTCAGGTCCCGGATGGACGCGGGGGCCGGCCTGGTGGGGCGCTTGCTGCTCACCCCCTGCCGCTGACCCGCGGCCCACCCCCGCGCCAGGCGGCGGGCCGCCGGGCTCAGTCCTCCGGCAGTTCGACCGGTGCGATGTCGTCGAAGACGTCGCCCGGGCCGGGGTTCGTCGGGTCCGTGGCGCCCCCGAACTGGGCCATCACACCCCACACGGCGTTGAGGGCGGTCTGCACGGCGCCCTCGGCCCAGCCGGCCGTCCACGAGATGTCGTCACCCGCGAGGAACAGGCCCCGCTTGTCGGCGGGCAGGCGGTCCTGCATGAAGTGGGTGAACAGCCGCCGCTGGTAGCGGTAGTGGCCGGGCAGGTTGGCCTTGAACGCACCCATGAACCAGGGTTCGTTCTCCCAGGAGACGGTGACCGGGTTGCCGATGACGTGCTTGCGGATGTCGACACCGGGATAGATCTCGCCGAGCGACTTGAGCATCACGTCCATGCGCTCGTTCGGGGAGAGCGGCAGCCACTTCAGGCTGTCGTCGCACCAGGTGTACGAGAGGCAGATGACGGCCGGCCTGCCGGGGCCGTCGTCCAGCAGGTACGTGCCCCGGGTCATCCGGTCCGTGAGCGTCATGGACATCGTGTCGCGGCCCGTCACCTCGTCCTTGTCCAGCCAGAACGGCCGGTCGACGGGCACGAACAGCTTGGAGGACTCCATGTAGTGGGTGCGCTCCATCGCCGTCCAGTGGTCGATCGGGAAGAGCGCGTCGTCGCACGCGATCTTGGACAGCAGCAGCCAGGACTGCCCGGTGAAGACCGCGGCCCGGTAGGTCCGGATGTCGCCGGTGGCGTCGGTGACCGTGATCCGGTTCCCGGCCGTACGGTCGAGCCGGGTCACGGCGGGCCGCGGCTCGCCGCAGTGCAGCGAGGCCAGCGAGGTACCGAGGGGCCAGTGCACGATCTTCCCCGGCTCCCGCTCCCAGAGCCGCAGCGGCAGCTGCTGGCTGCCGCCGACGATCCCGCGGTGGTGGTCGTCGGCCTCCGTGTAGACGACCCGGAGGATCTCCAGGATGGAGTTGGGGAAGTCGGTGTCCCAGCCGCCCGTGCCGAAGCCGACCTGGCCGAAGATCTCGCGGTGCCGGAAGGACCGGAAGGCCTCGGAGTCGCAGAGGAAGCCGTAGAAGGTCTGGTTGTCGAGCTTCTCGACGAGCCTCGCCCAGATCTCCCGGATGCGGGGCACGTCCCGCTCGCGCATCGCGCGGTTCATGTCGGAGAAGTCGGCGCCCTCCTCCAGGCAGGCGCTCCACGCGTCGGCGACGTCGCGGTAGACCTGCGGGAGGTCGTCGATCGTCCTCGCGTAGTGGGACTCGCCCTTCAGGTCGACGACGGTCGAGGGGGTGGCCGGGGAGAGCGGGTTGGGGAACGGCTCTGTCTCCAGGCCCACGAGGTCGATGTAGTGCTGGAGCGCCGTGGAGGACGGAGGGAAGCGCATGGCGCCCATCTCGGCGGTCAGCGAGGGGTCGCAGCCCTCGAAACCGACGGTCCGCAGCCGGCCGCCGATCCGGTCCGCCTCGTACACGACGGGCTTCAGGCCCATCTTCATCAGTTCGTAGGCCGCCACGATGCCCGACAGCCCTCCGCCGATGACGGCGACCTCGGCGCCGTGTTCGGTCGCCGGTATCTGGCCGATGCCCGCGGGGTGGGCCAGGAAGTCGTCGTAGGCGTAGGGGAAGTCCGGTCCGAACATGGTGATCGGCGGCTGCGCGTCGGTGTGCTGGACGGCGTTGGGCACCGTGGACGTCATGGGGTACGGACTCCTTGCGGGCGGACGCGGGGAACGCGGGAACGGGGCGGGCGGCTCAGACGAGGGAGCGGTACAGCGGAGGGCGGCGGCCGTCGAGGTAGGGGTTGGCCGCGCGCGAGGCACCGAGGAGGGCGGTGTCGACCGCGGCGACGACGAGTTCCTCCCCGCGCCCGGCCCGGGCGCGGGCCGTGCCGTCGGGGCCGGCCAGGCAGCTCAGTCCGGTGAACTCGAACTCGCCCTCCGAGCCGGTCCTGTTGACGTAGGCGACGTACATCTGGTTCTCGAAGGCGCGCACCGGCACGACGGACTCGGCGACGAAGGCGAAGGGGTGCATCAGCGCGGTGGGCACCAGCAGCAGGTCGGTCCCGGCCAGGGCGTGGGCCCGCACGTTCTCCGGGAACTCGACGTCGTAGCAGATCAGCAGGCCGATCCGGACACCGTCCAGCTCGGTCTGGACGACGGGCTGCTCACCGGGGGTGAACCACTTCTCCTCGAACGCTCCGAAGAGGTGGGTCTTGCGGTAGTGGGCGAGCGCGGCACCGTCCGGGCCGATGAGCTGCGCCGCGTTGAAGATCAGTCCGCCGGCGCGTTCCGGGTAGCCGTACAGGACGGCCAGACCGTGCCGGGCGCAGATCTCGGCGACCGCGCCCGCCCCGGGGCCGTCCGCGGGCTCGGCGAGTCGGGGCACGGCGTCGCCGACGGCGTACCCGGTGAGGAACATCTCCGGGCAGACCAGGAGGCGCGCGCCCGCCTCCGCCGCCTTTCCGGCGGCCTCGTCCAGCACCGCGAGGTTCCCCGCCACGGAGCCGGGTCGTCCGGAGCTCTGGAGCAGTGCGGTGCGCAACGGCGGCATGGCTGACCTCGGGGCGGTGCGGGCGGGGTGGGGAGACGTATCGACGGTACGGGGCGGCCGTCAGCCCCGGCAAGGCGCGACTGTTGCGCGTCCACCGTCGATCCGTTGCGCTCCGTCCCGCCTGCCCGGCGATTCGTTGCGTACGGTCCTCGTGCAGGTCAGGCGGGTGATCTGGGTCTCACACGGACGTGATCGGGTCTCAGGCGGGCGGGCCCGAGGAGTACCGGCGCAGCAGCGGGGAGAGCACGAGTACCGACTTGGTCCGCTCGACGTAGGGCTCGCCCGCGATCCGTTCGAGCACCTGCTCGAAGTGCCGCATGTCGGCGGCGAAGACGTGCACGATCGCGTCGGCGTCCCCCGTGACCGTGGACGCGGCGGCGACCTCCGGGTAGTGGGCGAGGCCGTCCTTGATCGCGTCGGGGGCGGTGTTGCGGCTGCAGAAGATCTCGATGAACCCCTCGGTCTCCCAGCCGAGCGCCGCCGGGTCGACGCGCACGGTGAAGCCGGTGATGGCGCCCTCGGCGCGCAGGCGGTCCACCCGGCGTTTCACCGCGGGTGCCGACAGGCCGATGAGCGCCCCGATGTCGGCGTAGGAGCGGCGGGCGTCTTCGGCGAGGGCGTGGACGATGCGTTCGTCGAGGTCGTTCAGGCGCACTTCTGGTGGGTCACTTCTCTGCGGGGGCCGGTTCGGGGGCGGCGCGGGCCGCCCCCGAAGTAGACCATGGGCGCCCCCACCGGGCGCGCACACCGCGGGGCGACGGTCAGAAGGGGAAGCGCGAACGCCCGTGCTGTACGGAGATCCACTGCTGGGTGGTGAAGGCCTCGGTCATCGCGTCACCGTTCAGCCGCCCGAGGCCCGAGGCCTTCTCCCCGCCGAAGGGGACGACGGGCTCGTCGTGGACCGTGCCGTCGTTGATGTGGATCATGCCGGTCCGGATGCGCTTGCCCACCTGGACGCCGCGCTCGATGTTCGCCGTGTGGACCGCGCCGCTCAACCCGTACGGAGTGTCGTTGGCGATGCGGACCGCCTCGTCCTCGCCGTCGAAGGGCACGAGGAGGGCGACGGGGCCGAAGATCTCCTGGTGCAGCACGGGAGACCCGTCGGCGATGCCGGTCAGGACGGACGGGCCCACCAGGTTGCCGTCGACGGTGCCGTGCAGCAGCGCGGTGGCGCCGGCCTCCACGGTCTGGTCGACCAGCTTGGAGATGGCCTCGGCCTGTGAGGAGTTGATCAGCGGACCGATGTGGGTCGCGGGGTCGGCCGGGTCGCCCACCCGCAGGGAGGCGACCTTGGCCACGAACTTCTCGGTGAACTCCTGCTCCACGGCACGGTCGACCAGGATCCGGTTGGCCGCCATGCAGACCTGGCCCTGGTGGATGTAGCGGCTGAACACGGCCGCGTCGACGGCGTAGTCCACGTCGGCGTCGTCGAGGACGATCAGCGCGCTGTTGCCGCCGAGTTCGAGTACGGCCTTCTTGAAGTTGGCCGCGCAGACCGTCGCGACGTGGCGGCCCACCTTGTCGGAGCCGGTGAAGGATATGACCTGCGGGACCGGGTGCTCCAGCAGGGCGTCACCGATCTCCGCGATGTCGGTGACCACGACGTTCAGCAGCCCGGCGGGCAGACCGGCCTCCTCGAACACCCTCGCCAGCAGCGTGCCGCCGCAGACCGGGGTGTTCTGGTGCGGCTTGAGGACCACCGCGTTCCCGAGGGCGAGGGCGGGCGCGACCGACTTGAGCGACAGCAGGAAGGGGAAGTTGAAGGGGCTGATGACGCCGACGACGCCGACGGGGACCCGGTAGACGCGGTTCTCCTTGCCGTCGGTCGGCGACGGGAGGATCTGGCCGGCGGGCCGCAGCGCGAGACGGGCCGCCTCACGCAGGAACTCCTTGGCCAGGTGGAGCTCGAAGCCGGCCTTCAGCCGGGTGCCGCCGAGTTCGGCGACGATCGCGTCACCGATCTCGCTCTCGCGCTCCTCCACGACGCGCAACGCCTTCTCCAGCACCGCACGGCGGGTGTACGGGTTGGTGTCCGCCCACTCCCGCTGGGCGCGCTCGGCCGCGCGGTAGGCCTGGTCGACCTCGCCGGCCGTGGCCACGGTGATCGAGGCGAGCTTCTCGCCGTCGTAGGGGTTGAAGTCGATGATGTCCCAGGACCCCTTCCCCGGCCTCCACTCGCCGTCGATGTACTGCTGTGCCAGGTCGGTGAAGAAGGAGGACATGGATTCCCTTACCGCAGAGGGGCGGGCAGCTGACTGCGGCTCATATTACTTATCAAATAACGGAGTTGAAGCCGATCAAAGATGCCGGGAAAGAGAAGGCGAACGGTCATGCCCGGTCATCGGGCGTACAAGGCCGGCGCCCCTCCCGGAGCAGGGTCCGGGAGGGGCGCCGGTGGTGCGGGACAGCCCGCGGAGGGGCGTCGACGGTGCCTGGCAGCCCGTGGAGGCGGCCGTCAGCTCCAGCTGGCGTGCAGCGGCTTGCCCTCCGCGTAACCGGCGGCGCTCTGCACACCGACGATCGCCTTCTCGGCGAACTCCTCGAGCGAGGCGGCGCCCGCGTAGGTGCAGGAGGAGCGAACGCCGGCGATGATCGAGTCGACCAGGTCCTCGACGCCGGGGCGTGCCGGGTCGAGGAACATCCGCGACGTGGAGATGCCCTCCTCGAACAGCCCCTTGCGGGCCCGGTCGTAGGCGGACTCCTCGGACGTGCGGTTCTTCACCGCGCGGGCCGAGGCCATGCCGAAGGACTCCTTGTAGTAGCGGCCGTCGGCGGACTGCTGGAGGTCGCCGGGCGATTCGTACGTCCCCGCGAACCAGGAGCCGATCATCACGTTGGACGCGCCGGCGGCCAGCGCCATGGCGACGTCGCGCGGATGCCGGACGCCGCCGTCGGCCCAGACGTGCTTGCCGTGTCTGCGGGCCTCGGCGGCGCACTCCAGGACGGCGGAGAACTGCGGCCTGCCGACGCCGGTCATCATCCGCGTGGTGCACATGGCGCCGGGGCCGACGCCCACCTTGACGATGTCGGCGCCGGCCTCGATCAGGTCGCGGACGCCCTCGGCGGCGACCACGTTGCCCGCGACGACGGGCACGCGCGGGTCGAGCGCCCGCACCGCGGCGACCGCGCCGATCATGGATTCCTGGTGTCCGTGCGCGGTGTCCACGACGAGGGTGTCGACGCCCGCGTCCAGGAGCTGCTCGGCCTTGCCCGCCACGTCCCCGTTGATACCGACGGCGGCGGCGATACGCAGCTTGCCGTCCGCGTCGGTGGCCGGGGTGTACAGCGTGGCCCGCAGCGCGGCCTTGCGGGTGAGGATGCCGACGAGCCTGCCGTCCGCGTCGACCGCGGGGGCGAGCTTGCGGTTGGCCCCGTCGAGCTTGTTGAAGGCGTCGCGCGGGTCGATGTCCGCGTCCAGCACGACCAGGTCGCGGGACATGACCTCGGAGAGCTGGGTGAAGCGGTCGACACCCGCGAGGTCGTGGTCGGTGACGACGCCGACGGGACGGTGCTCGGCGTCGACGACGACTCCCGCCCCGTGGGCTCGCTTGTGCAGCAGGGAGAGCGCGTCGGCCACGGTCTGGCCGGGGGCCAGCACGATCGGCGTGTCGAGGACGAGGTGGCGCGTCTTGACCCAGCCGATGACCTCGGTGACGACCTCGATCGGGATGTCCTGGGGGATGACCACCAGTCCGCCGCGGCGGGCGATCGTCTCGGCCATCCGGCGGCCCGCGATGGCGGTCATGTTGGCGACGACGAGGGGGATGGTGGTGCCGGTGCCGTCGGGCGAGGAGAGGTCCACGGCCTGCCGGGACCCGACCGCGGAGCGGCCGGGGACCATGAAGACGTCGTCGTACGTGAGGTCGTAGGGGACCGAGGGAGAGGCCGTGTGACGACCGGTGCCGGGCTCAAGAAAACGCATAACACTCATTTTTTCATACGAAACGGTGCAGGTCGCTTCCACGAAGACACAGCGATGCACCCCCGTGTTCGTCGCTTCCTCCGAAGAGGCGTCCCGGGGGCCGGGGCAAGTGGAACCTGCCTTACCAGGGGACCTTACCCGAACAGGATTCGACCATTCGCGATCACGATCCCTGGACCGGGTGACGGGGGCTCAGGTAGCTTCGAATGCGCAGGTCCCGGGTGGCCGCAGCGCTGCGCGGCGGCGCACGGAAGGCCTGCCACGCGTCTGACCGGAAAGGACTCGGATCCGACTGTGGAGAGCGAACTGCCGGACATCTACTGCCCGTTCCCGCAGCGGAGCAACCCGCACGTGGATCACACCCGTGAGCACCTCGGCGTCTGGACGCGCCGCACCGGCCTGGTGCACCGGGAGTCCGCCAGGGAGCGTTTCGAGCAGGCCGACTTCGGCGCGTTCGTCGGCATGGTCTATCCCACGGCGGACGCCGAGCACCTGGACCTCGTCGCCGACTGGTTCGTCTGGCTGTTCCTCGTCGACGACCAGCTCGACGACGGGCACCTCGGCCGCAGCCCCGGGCGCGTACGCGACGTGGTCGCCCGGATGCGTGCGGTGGTGGAGGGCTCGGCCCCCGGCCCCCTCCCGGGCGAGGAGCTGCCCGCGGCCGTCGTCGCCCTGATGGACCTGTGGGAACGTACGACCGCACGGGCGGCTCCGCACTGGCGCAGCCGCTTCGCGTGGCACCTCATGACCTACCTGACGACCGCGACGACCTGGGAGGCCGGCAACCGGGCCGACGGCGTGGTGCCCTCCGAGGCGGCGTACATAGCCAACCGCCGGCACACCGGTGCGATCCACGTGTGCATGGATCTGATCGAGATCGTGGCCGGCGTGGAGGCGCCCGAGTCGGTGCACAACGACCCCCGGTTCATCACGGCGCTCGAGGCCTCGTGCAACGTCGTGTGCTGGGCCAACGACGTCTACTCCTACGAGAAGGAGCAGGTCCTCGGGGAGATCCACAATCTCGTCCACCTGGTCCGCCACCACCGCGGCTACGGCGAGCAGCAGGCGATCGACCACGTGTGCGCCGAGATCGCGGCCGAGACCGAGCGCTTCCTCACCGCCGAGGACGAGCTGCTCGACCTGTACCCCGAGCTGTCGGGGACGCTCCTCCCCTACCTCGGCGGGATGCGGAGCTGGATGCGCGGCAATCTCGACTGGTCGCGGCAGACCCCCCGCTACAACCCGGCGGACGTCAGCCAGCACGCGGAGCCCGGGGCGTATCTGGAGGAGACCGTCCTCGGGGTGGCTACGGACCGGGCGGCCCGGGGCGGTGCCCGGAGCTGAGCACGGCGGAGGCCGGGCACCGCACG
>NZ_JBEXWB010000007.1:0-57463 GCF_040629645.1 Streptomyces sp. NPDC005899
GGCGGGGGCAGGCCCCCCGGGGTCCCCCTAGGGGATGTCACAGCTAGGCCGCAAAGGGCCCCGGTTGCCCCGGCCCTCACACCGCACCCACATGGACCAGGTACGTTCGATACGTGGCTGGATTCAGGATCGGACGCGGCCGGGACAACCGCACACCGCAACAACACCCGCAGCGGCAACAGCCGTACGGCACGCAGGCACCGCCGCCGCCGTACGGCCAGCAGTCGTGGCCCCCCACGGGAGGCGGCGGCACGCCGTACGGCGGCCCTCAGGGCGCCCCGTACAGCGGCGGGCACGGCGGCAACGGGCACGGGGGCGGCCAGGGGCGCGGAAGCGGGGGCGGACACGGCGAGCCGGAGTACTTCGGCGATCCGTACCAGCAGCCCGCCCGCCAGGACCCCTACGCCAACGCCCCCGGGCACACCCAGGCGTTCAGCATCGACGAGGACCCCTACGGCGACGGCAACACCTACCAGGCCGGCCAGGCCCCCGCGCACCCGTCGGGGCCCCGCCTGCACTGGAAGCAGCTGCTGAGCGGCCTCGTGCTGCGCCCGGGTCAGACGTTCTGGCAGATGCGCGACTACCCCGTCTGGGGCACCGCCATCGTCGTCACGTTCGTGTACGGGCTGCTCGCGCTGTTCGGCTTCGACCAGGCCCGCGACGAGGCGATCCACGCGGAGGTCTCGACGGCCGCCCCGTACGTCGTCTTCACGGGCATCGGCTTCGTCATCGGCGGCCTGGTCCTCGGCGCCGTCACGCACACCCTGGCCCGCCAGCTCGGCGGCACGGGGGCGTGGCAGCCGACCGTGGGCCTGTCCATGCTGATCATGTCCATCACGGACGCGCCCCGCCTGGTCTTCGCCCTGTTCCTCGGCGGCGAGAACTCGCTGGTGCAGATCCTCGGCTGGATCACCTGGCTGGCCGCCGGGGCCCTGTTCACCTCGATGGTGAGCAAGTCGCACGACTTGCCGTGGCCGAAGGCGCTCGGAGCCTCCGCCATCCAGCTGATCGCACTGCTCTCGATCATCAAGCTCGGCACGATCTGACCGGACGCCCACACGTGAGGGGCCGCGGTGCTGCACGCACCGCGGCCCCTCACACGTCTGCCCCACACACGCCCGGAGCGCGGCCTACGCGTCGAACACCTGGCCCTCACGCCGCACCACCGGCTTCTCGACGCTCCACGGGAAGTTGATCCACTGATCGGTCTTCTTCCACACGTACTCGCACTTCACGAGCGACTGCGGCTTCTCGTAGATGACCGCGCTGCGCACCTCGGCCACATGGTCGATGCAGAAGTCGCGGACCAGCTTCAGCGTCTTGCCGGTGTCGGCGACGTCGTCGGCGATGAGCACCTTCTTCCGCGTGAAGTCGATCGCGTTGGGGACGGGCGCCAGCATCACGGGCATGTCCAGGGTCGTGCCGACCCCCGTGTAGAACTCCACGTTCACCAGGTGGATGTTCTTGCAGTCCAGGGCGTACGCGAGCCCACCGGCCACGAAGACCCCGCCCCGCGCGATACTCAGCACGACGTCCGGCTCGTAACCGTCGTCGGCGATCGTCTGCGCCAGCTCACGCACGGCCCGGCCGAAGCCCTCGTACGTCAGATTCTCCCGCGTCTCACCAGTCATGCGGCATCACACCTGAGTCCGATGGAAGTTCATGAACGAACGCGAGGCGGTGGGCCCCCGCTGACCCTGATAACGCGACCCGTACCGCTCCGACCCGTACGGGAACTCGGAAGGCGAGGTCAGCCGGAACATGCACAACTGCCCGATCTTCATCCCGGGCCACAGCTTTATCGGCAGCGTCGCCAGATTGGACAGCTCCAGCGTCACATGACCGGAGAACCCGGGATCGATGAAGCCGGCCGTCGAGTGCGTCACCAGCCCGAGGCGCCCCAGCGAACTCTTGCCCTCCAGCCGCGAGGCGAGATCGTCGGGCAGCGAGATGACCTCGTACGTCGACGCCAGCACGAACTCCCCCGGATGGAGGATGAATGCCTCGTCCGCCTCGGGCTCGACCTGACGGGTGAGGTCGGCCTGCTCCACGGCGGGATCGATATGCGGATAGCGGTGGTTCTCGAACACCCGGAAGTAGCGGTCCAGCCGCACATCGATGCTCGAAGGCTGCACCATCGAGGCGTCGAACGGGTCAATGCGAACCCGCCCGGCATCGATCTCGGCCCGGAGGTCCTTATCTGAGAGAAGCACGCACCGAGGATACGCAGAACGCGCGAGCCCGCCCCAACCGGACCGCCCGCGCGCCTGCTCCCACGCCCTTTACCGCCGTACCGCCACCACCGGAACGGCCTGCCTCAACCGGGCACAACGCGGGCAGCGCAACAACCGCCCGGGGCCGATCCGCGCGGCCCCGAGCTGCTGCATCGGGAACGACGAGGTAGCGAAAACATGCCCTTCGGCACAGCGGACGACGGTGCGTTCCATCGACTCCATCAAGTCCCTTCCCCAACCAGCCATGGACGAGACCGCCACATTAGGGGATGAACAGGGCGCCACTCCAGGCGGCACTCCGCCCACCCACGCTACGCCCCCAACTCCCGCCCACCACACCCGCGTCCACCCTCCGCACGACCGACAGGCCCCAGGGCGCATTCGCCGGGGGCCTGCGATGGGGTAGAGTGTGCGGCGTTGCACTGCCGATCATCGGCGCGCTTCGCGGGTGTAGTTTAATGGTAGAACATGAGCTTCCCAAGCTCAGAGCGCGAGTTCGATTCTCGTCACCCGCTCCATGAAAAAGCCCCAGGCCAACGGCCGGGGGCTTCTTTGCTGTCTGGACCAGTTCAGGCACCTCGTGTCATATCCATGCCAGACACATCGCCGCTCAGCGCGTAGAGGCCCTGCGGGCCGAATCGATCGGCCGCGTTCTCGAACCGGTGAGCGCGACAATCGCACGACCTGTCGCACGAGCTGAAATGCACAGGAACCGGCACGCACAACAAAGACAACGGGACCCCCTGGCACACTCGAGCCTCAGCAACCCCGAACTGCACCAGGGGCCCTGCCTTCATGCACAACAACCGCGGAATCACCGACCTGTCAGCCAGCTCGGTCACACCGCACTCAAGATCGATAGGGCAACGGCCGCTTGTGATCCGTTCCGGATCGGTGGCCTGGGGCGAAGGGGCGGATGTGGGCATGTTGGAACGGATCTGTGCTCCGTCCTCCGGGTGAAGAGCCTGCGGCACCTGCCCGTTGACGCCGAAGACCGGCGGTCGTACCGTCCCCGTACAGAGATGTGACCATCGTTCATACACGAGGACATGGGGTGGGGTCGTGGGGCAGCGCAAGGTCGTGGTGTCGGGTGGCGGTACGGGGATCGGGCGGGCGGTGGCCGAGGTCTTTGCGGCGGACGGCGACCACGTCGTCCTCATCGGGCGGCGCGAGGAGCCCCTGGAGAAGGCCGCCGGAGAACTCGACGCCGCGCATGGTGCGGGAACGGCCTCCTGGGTCGCCGCCGATCTGAGCGATCCCGGCCAGGCCCGCAGAGCCGTGGAGTTCTGCACTGCGGGCGGCGCGCAGGTCGACGTGATCGTCGCCAACGCTGGCGGCAACGTCGCACCGGCCCACGACGGCACCCTCGAAGGCGTCGCGGACAGCTTCCGCCGCAACTTCGAGGCCAACGTGCTCACCGCCGTGCTGCTCACCGAAGGATTGCTGCCCCACCTCACCCGGCCCGGCGGGCGGATCATCCAGATGTCGTCCATCGCCGCGCTGCGCGGCCCCGGTTCGTACGGCGGCTCCAAGGCCACCGTCAACGCCTACACCGTCGACCTGGCGCAGAAGCTCGGCCCGCAGGGCATCACCGTGAACGCGGTCGCTCCAGGCTTTGTCGCCGACACCGAGTTCTTCGGCGACCGGGCCACGCCCGAGTTCGTCGCCGCCCGGACCAAGCAGTCACTGACGGGCCAGGCGGGCCGCCCCTCGGACATCGCCGCCGCGGTGCACTACGTGGCGTCACCTGAAGCGGCGTACATGACGGCGCAGATCGTGCATGTGAACGGGGGCGCAACACTGGGGCGGTGACGGCTCGTCACTGGTTCGCAGCCGTCCCGCACGCGACCAGCCCGACTCCGCACTCGCTGCGCCGGCAGGGAGGTCTCGCCATTGAAGATCGTTAACCTGGAAGTCGCTGGTCGCCGGCGGGAGCCGATGGTGACCCGTCTGTCAGCGGGGGCTTCGTGGTTCGTAAGAACGAGCAGTGCCCGCAGCAGCGTGGTGGCGTCGCGGGTGTCGAGGCGGAGCTTGGTGAGGATTCGCCAGCTTTTCACGTGGGAGATGGCGTGTGGCGTCCCCTCCATACTGCACGGCGACATCACGGAGAGTGGCGATGGTCCGTATTGCACAGGCCACCGCGCGCATACTCCAGTATGCTCGGCGTATGCCCTCCACGACTCGCATCACCGTCACGCTCCCCAGTGACCAGGTGGCGGAGCTCCGCAAGCTCACGGACAACGTCTCCGGCTATGTAGCGGAAGCCGTGGCCCGCCAGATCCGCCACCAGCTTCTGGGCGACGACCTTCGCCGGCATGAAGAAGAGCACGGACGCTTCACCGACGAGGAACTCGCCGAGGCCCACGCGAAGATCTTCGGCTCCGCCAGCTCCTCCACGGGCGCGGACGCCGCGTGAGCGAACGCATCGAAACCGTCGTCCTGGACTCGGAAGGACTCTCCGCCTGGATCGCGCAGGACCGCAAGCTCCTCGCGATGCTGCAGGTCTTCCACGACATGGGAGCCGACCTGGTGATCGGGGCGAACACCATCGTGGAAGTAGCCCACTCCCGTACCAACATGCCCCGCATGAACTGGGCCCTGTCCCGGCTCAAAGTGGAGCCCGTCACCGAGCAGGCGGCGAAAGCGGCGGCTGAGCTCCTCAAAGGCGCCGGGCTGCACGGGCACAAGTACGCCATTGACGCCACGGTCGCCGAGGTCGCGCTCCGCCAGCCGAGACCCGTCGCCCTGCTGACGTCCGACAGCGATGACATGGCCAAGCTTTGCGGCAACCAAGTCCGCACCATCGCCCTCTGACCAGTCGGCCCGCCCCGGAGCACGCGTCGCACTGCCAGCTCTCGTGCCCCATCCGTGCCCAGCAGAGCGGACAACCGCGGTCAGATACGGCTCCCAGAGACCGAGAGTGATTCACCCGCCCAATCCGAAACCGCAGGTCAGAGCCCCTCCAGCAGCCCGAGAACCGTGGACTCCCATGCTCAGAGCGCGAGTTCGATTCGCGTTACCCGCTCCATGAAAGAGCCCCCGGCCAGCGGCTGGGGGCTTTCTTGTTGTTCAGACCGGCCTGACCATCCCGTACCACCTCCGCACCTTGACCCCCTTCTCGCTGTTACCCCCTTCCCGCTGTTCAGCGCCCTTCCGCCCGGCCATCACGCCCCGAGCCTGGCTACAAACAACATCTACAAGGCGAGTCCGGTCTGGCGCGTCGGCATGCGTCGACTGCCGGAGGCGCGCGGACGCAGCCCTGTCACGCACACCTCCCGGCACCCGGCGCCCGCCACTGACGTCGATCAACCCCGGGAGCCGGCGAGTTGGCGTGCCATAACACGGGCCCACTGCGTGCAAGCCAGCCTTGATCTTCTCCCAGTCTCACGGGACGTCGGCAACAACCGCGAGGAAGCATTGCATTTGCGCAACTTTCATTTAGGAAAGTAACCTGCCTCTGCGGAGAACGAACGATCGGCGAGGTGGAACCTGTGAACGGATTCGTTGGGCGTCGTACGGAGCTCGGCCTTCTTGATGACCTGCTGGCCCCTGTACGGACCGGCGGACGCAGCGGGCGGCCCGGGCGCGCCGTACTGATCCGAGGGCGCCGACGCGTCGGCAAGTCCCGGCTCGTGGAGGAGTTCCTGGAACGCTCCAGGCTTCCTCATGTCTTCTTCACCGCAGTAGGCGGCTCGAAGGCCGAGGACCTGGCAGGATTCGCCGCCGAGCTCGCCGTCTCTCCACTCCCCGACGCCGGCCGCGTCGCGGACTTCGCCACCCCGCAGACTTGGGACGCGGCTTTGAGCCTGCTCGCCAGTGTCCTACCTCAGGACACGCCCAGCGTGGTCGTGCTCGACGAGATGCCCTACCTCGTACGCGAGGACCCCACTTTCGAGGGCGCGCTGCAGAAGGCATTCGACCGGACGTTGTCCAGGCTCCCCGTACTGCTCGTCCTCATCGGCTCGGACATCGCAATGATGGAGCAGCTGAACACCTACGGTCGCCCCTTCTACCAGCGTGGCACCGAGATGGTCGTACCTCCGCTCAATCCGACCGAGGTCGCCGCCATGCTCGGCCTCCCGCCGGCTGAGGCGTTCGACGCCTTCCTGGTCTCTGGCGGCCTCCCGCTCATCCTTGAGGAATGGCCTCCGGGTGCCACCCTCTGGGACTACCTGGAGCAGGCGCTGGTCCGTCCGACGTCCGCCCTCCTCGTCAGCGGCGAGCGCACTCTGGCCGCCGAGTTCCCCACCGAGGCACAGGCCCGCACCGTGCTGAGTGCCATCGGACACGGGGAACGCACCTTCACCCTGATCGGCCGGGCAGCCGGCGACCTCAATCCAGGCTCTCTGAAACGTTCCCTGGAGCTCCTCACCAGCCGACGCATGGTGGCGGCCGACCTTCCACTGTCCACCAGGCCGAGCCGCGAGAGCCGCTACCGCGTCACCGATCCGTACCTGCGCTTCTGGCTCTCTTTCCTCGGGCCCGGCATCCCCATGATCGAGCGCGGGCGTGGAGACCGTGTACTCGAATCGATCCGCACCAGTTGGACGTCCTGGCGGGGCCGCGCCGTCGAACCTGTGATCCGCGAGGCCCTGTGGCGCCTGACCGACGACCGGCTGCCCGAGGCCACCAATGTGATCGGCGGCTACTGGACCCGCACCAACGATCCTGAAATCGACCTCGTCGGCGCCGACCGATCTCCTATCGCCAAGAAGATCACCTTCGTCGGATCCATCAAGTGGCTGGAGAATAAACCCTTCGACAACCGCGACCTCGCCCGCCTCGTCACCCACCGCTCACAACTGCCCGGCACCGACGACTCCACCCCCCTGCTCGCCGTCGCCCGCAGCGGAAGCAACGCCAACGGCATCCTCAGCCTCACCCCCGACGACCTCATCACCGCTTGGGCGTGACACGCCAAGGGCCGTTTCCCCGCAGTGACCGCGTTCCTGCCCCATCCGTGCCCTTCGGAGCGGACAACAGCGGTCAAGCCCGGTGCCCAGAGACCACATCGACCTTGCCCGGCCCGGCCAAACATGCAGGTCAGAGTCACTACAGCCGTATGAGAACCGTTGATAAGTTCGATTCTCGTCACCCGCTCCACGAGAAAGCCCCAGGCCGCCAGCGGCCGGGGGCTTCTTTGTATGCCGCACCTTGTCACCGTCCGGTCGGTCCCGGTGGCCTCTCCCTGGATAATCGAGGTATGGCATCACAGCCCAGTCTTTCCGATCTCCGCCGTGCCAAGTTCGCCCGGCGTGTGCCCGCAGCGCTGTCCGAGCTTGCAGGCCCCGAGCACGGCACAGTAAGCCTGCCGCTCCACCTGGCATGGTCGGGACTGACCACGTTCGACCTCGATCAGCCTCGACTGCGGATGAGCTGCTACCGCATCGTCCTGGCCGAGGGCCAGCACGATGATCTGGTCCGATATCTCAATCGCGGCCTCCTCGTCAGCTTGTGGCCCACACTGCGCACACTGATCAGCCGCGATGTTCGTGAAGTCTGGGAACGCTCCTTCGACGAGTTGGCTCGCAGCGCCCGGGCCGCTGCGTGAAATGTACCGACCTGCACCGTCGCTTGCTTGCAGATGTGCTCGCCGTAGGCGGTGCATACCCTCTGGCGCTTACCGGCGGCTACGCGGTTCAGGCCCACGGCCTGGTCGACCGGCTCAGCCAAGACCTCGACGTCGCGACCGAGAACCCCGATCGCATGGAGGACATCGCTGCTGCCGTGCGCGCTGGCCTGGAACAACGCGGGTGGCAGGTCAGCGCGCTCTGGAAACAGACCCGCTCTCCCACGCCTGATCGTCACCGATCCCGTCAGCCGTGAAGAGTGCGAGGTCGACGTCCTCAAGGAAGCACTCTGGCGGCCACCCGTACACACAGAGCACGGCTTGGTGCTGTCCCTCGAAGATGTCGTCGGGACCAAGGTCCGCGCACTCGCCGACCGCGGACTCGCCAGGGACCTGATCGACGTGCAGGCCGCTGCGGACCGCTGGAGCAATGTCGAACTCGAAGAGCTCGGGCGGCGCCATGCGCGCGACTCCTTCGAGCTGAGCGAGTTGCAAGCCCGACTGGGCGGATCCGACTGGATCGACGACACAGAATTCGCCGCCTACGGCCTCGACGAGCAAGCCATCACCGGGCTACGGCAGTGGGCACAGGCATGGGGCGACGACATCGGCGAACGACTCCAAGAACTGGAAGCTCCGCACGAAGACTGATGGCTGCATAGAGCCCGGGCGCTCAGCAGGATGCACATCAGGCTGCTCAGACCTCAGCGACCGGGCCCCATCCGTGCCCTTCGGAGCGGACAACAAGCGGTCAAGAGCAGTGCCCAGAGACCGCGCCAACCTCGCCCCGCCCAGACCAACATGCAGGTCAAAGGCACTGCGTCTGCCCAAGAACCGCTGATTCCCAAGCTCGGAGCGCGAGTTCGATTCTCGTCACCCGCTCTTTCACGAATCCCCAGGTCATGGACCTGGGGATTCGTCGGTGCCCGGACTTCCCCCGGCGTCGCGCACCACCTGCGCACCACCTGGCCCCTTGTTCTCGTGGGCTCGGGCGAGTATCGCTGTGGCGGCCACGACCTGGCGGAGTTCGGCACGTCGTGCAACGACCTCGACGTCCCTCCGAGCCTCAGCAACTCGCAGCAGGCGTGCTCGGTGCCCTCGACCGGGATGACCACCTCGACCCATCCGTCGTCACCGCCAGCGGTCGCGGCGGAGCCGAAGGACCTCGCCACCGCAAGGGCGAACGCTGCCGAGCAAGCGCCGTCATTTCCAGGGGGAAAGGCGGACGGTGGCTGTGCCGACATAGCAGCGGGCCTGGCAGTCATCGAGGTAGGAGACCCGGTACACGCCCAGGTCGAAGTCCTGCGGCCGGTCGAACCGCTCGTCGCCCAGCATGGGGAGGGGACCGAAGAACCCTTCGGTCCCCTCCCGCGTCCGGTCAGAGCCAGGAGTCCCAGATGCCGTACGCCGTCGATCGGGTCGCGGCCTCGACGCCCGAGGCGTCGAGGCGTACGACGCGGTAGTAGTACAGGCCGAGCCGGTCCTCGTGCACCGTGGTGTCCATGTGGAACGCGGCGTCACCCATCGTGCTCTCCGCCAGGGTGACGTAGGCGGCGGTTACGGGGTCCCAGCGCTCCACGCGGTAGCTCGCGAACCGGGAACAGTCCCCGAGTCCGGAGCTTTCGGAGCAGCCGACGTACAGATCCGGGTACTGACCCTCACGGACCTCGGTCTCCGTCCAGCCCGGCGGCCGGGTGTCGGGCAGGGTGACCGAGACCTCGGCGGGGTGGAGGGCGCCGAGTGGATCGTCGCGGTAATCGTCCATCGCGGCCACCTTGTAGACGTGGGTGGCGCCGTCCGGCACTGTCGGGCAGAGGATTTCGGTCCTGGGCAGGGAGCTGCCGGTCCAGCAGTTGTTCTTCCAGACCGTCTCACCGCTGTCCGGGTCGGTGACGCCCTGCCACGCGCGGTAGCCGGAGACGTCGGTGTCGGCGGGCGGCGTCCAGGTCAGCCGGACGCCGAGCGGGACTCGTTCCGCGGTCAGGTCCTGGACCGGGGCGGGACGCTGGGTGTCCGGGGTGGTCTCCGTGGCGGGCGGGCCGGCCTGCGACACGTGTCCGTACCGGTCGGTCGTCACGACTCGGTACTCGTAGGTCGTCTCCGACTTGCCCTGGACGTCCCAGCAGCTGCCGTTGACCTGTTTGCGGGCGGACAGAGGAGCATCGTCGTCCGCCCAGGTCCAGTACGTGTCCGGATCATCCAGCGCCTGGTCCACTGAGCTGTTCGGCTTGCACCGGTCCACGATGTCGGTCTCGCCGGTCGCGGTGTCGGTCCGGATGATCTTGTACGTGGGAAGAGGCCACTCGTCGACGGTCCACGGGTCGACGCTGCTCCACTCGACCATCACACCCTCGTCGAACGTGTTGGCAGTGGTGGTGAACGCGGGGATGGCCTCCGGACGGTCGGCCAACTTCAGAGTGATCTCCACCGGCGCCGCAGGGTTGCCCCTGGCGTCCAGCGAGCGCACCGCGTACCGGTAGCTGTCGGCGACGGCGGCCGACTGGCGCGGCACCACGTAGGTCCGGGCGGTGGGGCTCCCCTCGGGAAGAGCGTCGGCGTAGCCGCCGGTCGCCGGATCGTACTGGAGGACCTGGTACGAGGCGGCCCCGGTGACGGGCGACCACACCAAATGCGGAACGCCCGACCGGTACTCGGCACGGAGCCCCGTGACGGCGGCGGGCGGGGTCAGGTCGGGGGTGGTGAACGTCGTGGCGGCCGAGTACGCCGACCAGTTCCCGGCGGCGTCCCGGGCCCGCCCCCGGTAGGTGACCTTGCTGCCGTCGGCCCGGTAGCCGGTGTCGCAGATCGCACCCTTGGTGCCGGAGTGGACGGTGCTCCAGCGCTTCGTGGTCGCGTCGAGCCGCTGCATCTCGTACCGGGCGATGTCGGCGGCGTTCTCCGCGGTGGTGACCAGCTCCGGTGCCGCGTAGGGCTGGTCGGCCGGGCAGGCATCCCATTCGACGAAGGGCGCGGCAGGCGGCGTCCTGTCGACGGTGGTGACGAGCTTGTCGGAGCTGCCGCCGGATACGTGGCCCGCCTTGTCGACGGCCCGCACCTCGTAGTAGTAGGCCGCGCCGGTCTTGGGCAGCGCGCTGTCGGTGTACGACGTGGCGGTGGTCGTCGCGAGCTGCTTGCCGTACGGCGCGCCCTTCAGCCGCCGGTAGACCCGGTAATTCGCCAGGTCCATCTCCTTGCTCCTGGTCCAGGTGAGCTTGGCCGCGCCGGTTGTGGGGTTGTACGAGAGGGCCGCGCCCGTCGGGGTGAGGGGCTTGACCTTGTCGTAGGCGGCGGAGGTGCGCGGCGTGTAGGCGAACCTGGCGTTCGCGGAACCCGTCCAGTTGACGAAGTCGAAGCGGATCGTGTGCCTGCCCGCGGGGATCGTCAGGTTGACCGTCTTCTTGACGGTGGCGGAGACGTTCTTCCAGACGTTGATCTTCCGGACGCCATCGAGGTAGACGCGCATTCCGTCCTGGGCGGAGGCGGTGAACGCGAAGGGACCACCGGAGCCGAAGTCGCGCGTCACCGACCAGCGCACGCCGAAGTTGTTGGACGGCACGCCGGAGACGGGTGCTCCCTTGCCCCAGTTCTGGTCGATCGCGGAATCGCAGTCTGTCCTCTTCGGTGTGCCCGAGAACGTGGTGTTCGCGTAGAACTGCCGTTTGAAGACGGGGGAAGTACAGTTCACCGCCGCGGAAGCAGGTACGGCGGTGGCGTAGAGCACTCCGCCTGCCGTGGCCAGAACCAAGGCGGTGGCGGTCGTGCGTCTGGCTGGGTTCATCAAGTCCTTCAGTCCTGTTCGGCGGCCGATGTCGATCAGACGTCGCCGAACAAGACAGCTGAGAGGGCCGGTTGGTTGTACGAGCCTCGGCCATGACAGCTCAGACGCCGGGCACGGTCTCCGTAGCGACTCCCGTGCCCCATCCGTGCCCAGCAGAGTGGACATGAGCGGTCGAGCACGGCTCCCGGAGACCTCACCGCCCTCACCCGGACCACGGCCGGAGCGCGAGTTCGGCCCTCGTCACCCGCTCTGAGACAAAGGCCCAGGTCAGCGACCTGGGCCTTTGTCGTCGTCCAGACTCGTTCAGAGACCGCGCACCGCCTCCGCGCCACCCGGCCCGTTCTTCTGCTGGTCATACCGCTTCTCACGGGCAGCCCGGTGCGTCCGGTCCGACCCGCCGGCAGTCTCCCGCCGCCACTCGGTAGGGATGCCGGTGGACCTGCGCCGCCTTCCCGGCCTTCCTGCTCGACCACTTCCGGGCCGCGTCCGGTCGGGCCGGCCGCCGGGGCCGGCACGTGCGGCACGCCGGCATCTGCCCCCCGCCGTGCGCCGCTCGCTCGGCGACTCCGAAGTGCGACGAACCGGGCGCTTCAGGGGGCGCTCCGGTCGTAGCTGTGCCCCAGGTCAGAACGCCGAGGTGTAGGCCGCGAAGAAGGGCGTCTTCACCGGCGCTCCGCCGGGGTCGAAGCACGCCACGTAGAGCCGGACGGAGCCACCGGTCCTGTCCCACGGCTTGTACAGGCCGCAGTAGTCGGCGCTGCGTCCGTAAGCGGTGACGTGGGCGGTGTCCGACGGGACGGCCACCGACGGCAAGGTGACCGTGAAGGGCGCTCCCGAGCCACCGAGGCTGTTGGTGGCTCCGCTGGAGTTGTAGTTGGTCAGCGCGGGCAGCGACCCGTTGTACCAGAGGTACCCGAAGGACTTCGGCGGAAAGGCCGGCCCGTGTACCGCTCGCAGATAGGAGTAGCTCAGAGTCCACTCGGTGTCGTACGGCTTGTTCGACGCGTCGTAGCAGGCGACGATCACCGTCTGCCCCGCCGTGCCCGGTGTCCAGTCGGACACCTTGCACCGCGCTCCCTGCCGCGGGTCGACCGCGGTGGCCTGAAGGTCACCCGCGTAACCGGACAGCCCGAGAGAGGGCAGCCACGCCTTCCAGATGCCCGTGGCGCCCTTGCTCACCGCATTGGTGGAGCCTGTGGAGTTGTACTGGGTGAGTACGGTGCCGCTGCTGTCCGAGTTCACGTAGCCGTACGAACCGGAGGGTGTGGTGGGCAGGCCACTGCTGCTCGTGTAGAGAACCGTGAAGGTGGAGTTGTCCGGTGCGCCGCTGGGGAGGTAGCAGTTCACGTACACGTCCTGACCGGACCCCGCGGTCTTCCAGTCGGCGATCTGGCACCAGTGGGCGGCACTGTTCACCGCAGTGGCGTGGGCGACGCCACCCGGCCCGCCGATCAGCGGGAAATGCACCACGTACGAACCGAGGCCGGTCTGGTCGACCTTCACGGGGTTGGCGGACGGTGAGGCCCAACTGCCCCACTGGCGCGAGGGGTCGGGCACGTAACCTGCGGGCGGAGTCGCGTTGTCCAGGTATGCGAAGCCCCAGCGGTCGGGCACGGCGGCGTGTGCCGGGCCGGCTGCGGGAAGAGCTGCGGCCAGCAGAGCGGCCACCATGCCCAGAACGAGCGTCACGGCCCGGACGGGTCTGCTCGACAGATACGAGGTGCGGACGTGCATGGGCGTGCCTCCTGTTGATGAGGTCGGTACTGCCTGCGCGATCCGGTGCTTGAGTGCGATTGCCCGACACGTGCCGCAGGCCTGGGCTTCAGCCCTTCTGCGGCTCTTCGGAACGACGGGGCGCGTGCCCCGACGGCGTGCCGTGGTTCGATATTCGCTTCCAACTGTCCCAGAAGTAAGGTCCGGCAGGACGCCGCCGGTCAGCCGTTTCGGTGCTCGCCTCACCCGCCGCTGGGGCACGCGGGGTCACTCCGTTCGCTCGGTGCGCAGCGCGAACCAGACGTCACGGCCGCCGGCATGCCGACTGCTCTGTCTCCTCGCCCCTCCCGCCCCACCTGCCTCGGTACACACCACAGCAGGGCCTGTCCGGAACCCACCTGTTTCCGGCCGACGCCTCCACCACCACCGCCGCTCCACGCCCCACGCCCCGCCTCCGGCCGCACCTTGCCCGCTGCCTGGTCCCGGGGCGGTACCGGCCGCCCCGGCTTCCCGGCAGCGCAGGATCCGGGGCCTCAGGCCCCACGTCCGATCAGGCCGTTTCGCCAGACCCAGGCCGCGATCTCCACGCGGTTTCTCGCCCCGAGCTTGGACTGCACATGGGTGAGGTGTGTTTTGACGGTCCCCACGGTGATGGAGAGGGCCGCGGCGATCTCCGCGTTGGTCATGCCTTCGGCCAGCAACACGACCACCTGCTTCTCCCGCGGCGAGAGCTTGGTCGCGGGCTCCGGACCGCGGGGCGCGGTTCGGAGCCGCCTCAGAAGCCGCACGGTGATCGAAGGACTGACCAGCGAGTCACCGGCCGCGGCCGCACGGACCGCCTCGGCCAGCAGGCGCGGACCGGAGTCCTTGAGGATGAATCCGCTGGCCCCCGCTGCCACCGCGCGGGCCAGGTAGTCCTCGTCGTCGAAGGTCGTCACCATCACGACCTGGGGCCGGTGCGCGGCATGGGGGCGGGTGAGGTGGCGCAGGGCGTCCAGGCCGTCCAGGCGAGGCATCCGGATGTCCATCAGGACGACGTCCGGCCGGTGCAGCTCCGCCATCTCCAGGGCTTGGAGGCCGTCGTGAGCCTGGGCGACGACATGGATGCCGTCCTCGGCGGAAAGGATCATGGCCATGCCCGTACGGACGATCTCCTGGTCGTCGGCGAGCAACACCCGGATCACGGGCGGTCCCTCCACGCGCTCTCCAAGGGGATCCGGGCGCACACCCGCCAGTGCCCGCTGCCGTCGGGACCCGCCTGGAAGACGCCGCCTTCGGCGGTGACACGTTCCTCGAGTCCGACGAGACCGTACCCCTCCGCCGTCGGCGCCCCCACCACGGGCAGATCGTTGATGATGTCGACCACCACCGACCCGGGGAGGGCTCGGAGCACCACAGAGACGTGCCGGGAGTCCGGCGCGTGCTTGCGCACGTTCGTCAGGGACTCCATGGTGACCCGGTGCACGGCCGCCATGGGCGCTGTCGGCAGACTGTCGACGGGGCCCTCCTCCTCCAACCGGACGGATCCGGCACCCCGCGACGCGAAGGTCCCGACCAGAGCCCGTAGCTGTTCGGCCTCGCCCGCCGGTGCGCACGTGGCCTCCGTGCGGAGTCCACTCACCATGTGCCGCAGAGCCCGGAGCGCCTCCGAGGCCGCCCCTTCGATCTGTCCCAGCGCCGAGACCGCCATCTGCGGCTCGGCGGCCGCGACCACCCGGGCCCCCTGGGCCTGCACGACGATGCCCGTCACATGATGCGCGACGAAGTCGTGCAGGTCCCGGGCGAAGGTGAGCCGCTGCTCCAGGCGCACCTGCTCGGCGTGACGCCGCCGGTCGACAGCTGCCAGCCGGGCCACGAGTGCCCCGGTCGACCCGGCGCAGACGGCGAACGCACAGAGCAGCGCCAGGACGAGGCCGGCCTCCGTCGTTTCCACTGCCACCGGACGCAGAACCGTGGCCAGGCACAGGAGGAGGGACGCCCCCACGGCAGGCCGGGCGGCGCCGTACCGGACGGTGCGGACCAGCACCACGATGAGCACGGTGATCTCGAACAGCGTGTAGGCGTCGGCGTGCCCCGCCGGCGTCTCCGGCGACCCGGCGGTGACGTGCATCCACGCACTGCACCCGAGGGACACGGCCCCTGCCAGTGCGCCGGCCCCCGCCACGAGCCGTGGTTCCCTCCGCCACCTGCGCACCGCCCCGACGGCGAGCGCGAGCAGGGGCGCGGCTGCCGAGAGGAGTACCTGGGGAGCGAGGACGGAACGGTGGACACCGGTGCGGTAGTCGGCGGCGAGGGCCAGCACCAGGGCCGCCCCGACGAGAACGACGCCGAGGCGGAACAGGACACGACGCGTCCGTGAGGAGCGTCTGCCGAAGTGCGGGGAATCCATACGGGCAGCGTACGTATCCGGGTTCGGGAGTCCCTCTGCCGAAAGTCGTAGTGCGCCGCGGATACTCCGTCCTTCGGCAGATCCGCAGCGACACCTGAGCGGACGACGATCGCCCGAGACGATCGGTACGCAAGTTTCAGGAGCACCCGTGAACTTCCAGATCCACGTTCCCACCGCCGTGATCCTCGGGCCCGCGCTCGCCGTCTTCGCCGTCATGGCCTCGGTGCGCCACCGACGCGGTCTCCCCGGCTGGCGAGGCGGCTCGCTGGTGCTGCGCGTCGTCACCGCGCTCTACGCGGTAGCGGTCGCCTCGCTCACCTTCTTCCCCCTGTGGATCTACGGCGGTGACTACCGGAACCAGGCGGAGTGGATCGGGCAGATCCAGCCGATCCCCTTGGTCACGGCCGATGTCTCCATGACCCCCAACGTGATCATGTTCGTGCCGCTCGGCTTCGTCCTGCCGCTGCTCCTCCCTCGCCTCGGTCGCAGCCGCACCGTCCTGGCCTGCGCGTTCACCAGTCTGAGCATCGAGGTCGTCCAACTGCTCCAGTACATCGTCCTCGCCAACGGTCGCGCCGTCGACGTCAACGACGTGATCGCCAACACCGCCGGCGGTCTCCTCGGTTACGTGGTGCTGCGCGCCGCCCAGCGCGGGACCGCCGCACGCAGTGTGCTGGACAAGGTGGCTCCGTCTCCGTCTCCCTCGTCCGCGGTTGAATGACCGTGGTCGACGACCGGGAAGATCTCCCGGTCCGCGGCGAGGCGGCTCGACCGCCTCTGGCCCGGCGGGGGGCAGGTGGCGCGGTCCTGCCGTGCGGCTGCGGTCAACGCTGTCACGACGGCTGCTCCCGGCGGGCCGTTCCGGCGTCGCGGACCGGCCGTCGTCCAGGGTGGGGAGCCGGACCGAGGTGGCGCCGTACCCCGGCTGCCGCCCGGTACCCGTACGCGTGCGGACGCCGATGCGTGGAAGTCGGGCGGCCTGGCCGGGAACAGTGGGTCCGGCCTGCACGGTTGCACCAGCCGAGGGACCGGCGCCGTACGGCGGGGACTGCGGAGACCACGGGGTCGTCCGCCCCGCCAGGACGGGCCCCGGGGTCGCGGTACGCCCACCGCGCACTCGGACCACGACGTGGTTCCCGTTCTCAGGAGGACCTTTCCATGACCGACCGGCCGCTGACACTCATGGCAGTACACGCCCACCCCGACGACGAGGCCACCGGAACAGGAGGGGTCCTCGCTCGGTACGCGGCGGAAGGAATCCGCACGGTTCTCGTGACGTGTACCGACGGCGGCTGCGGTGACGGACCGGGAGGCGTCAAGCCTGGGGATCCCGGGCACGACCCGGCGGCCGTCGCCTCGATGCGCCGGAAGGAACTCGATGCGAGCTGTGCGGTCCTCGGGATCAGCGATCTGGAGATGCTGGACTATGCCGATTCGGGGATGATCGGCTGGCCGAGCAACGACGCCCCCGGATCGTTCTGGCGGACGCCGGTGGAGGAGGGCGCCGCCCGGCTCGCGGAACTCATGCTCCACTACCGGCCCGACGTGGTCGTCACCTACGACGAGAACGGCTTCTACGGCCACCCCGACCACATCCAGGCGCACCGCATCACGATGGCGGCGCTGGAGAGGACCGGGCTGACACCGAAGGTGTACTGGACGACGATGCCGCGCTCGATGATGCAGCGGTTCGGTGAGACCATGCGCGAGTTCCAGGAGGACATGCCCGAGCCGGATCCCGCCGAGGCCGCCGCGATGGCCGAGATCGGACTGCCCGACGACGAGATCACCACGTGGGTGGACACCGTGGCGTTCAGCGGTCAGAAGTTCGACGCGCTGGCGGCTCACGCCAGTCAGGGCGAGAACATCTTCTTCCTGAAGATGGGCAAGGAGAGGTTCGGGGAACTGATGGGGACGGAGACCTTCGTACGCGTCAAGGACGCCACCGACGCGCCCCTGCCCGAGGACGATCTCTTCGCCGGACTGCGCTGACCGGCCCGCCCAGCCCGGGCGGTCACTTCCGGGCGCCGTTCGCCGCCGGCCAGGTCGCCGCACCTGCCAGGGGCCCGGGTGACCCGCGGCTCAGGGCGCGTCAGCCGTCGTCGCCCGCCTCCCGCGAAGCCGTGGGCGGGCGGGCCGTGAGTTGCCTGGCCCGAGGGCCGGCCCACGCCGCGTACGCCGGACCGCCCCGCCGTATGGGTGGCCGGCCGCTCCGTACTCCTCCGGATCCGCGCCCCAGGAGCCGGGCACGGTCACCGCACGGGGAAGCCGAAGGTGTAGCCCTGCTGCTCCAGCCAGGGCAGGACTTCGCGCAGGGCGGCCACGGTCTGGGAGCGATCCCCTCCCGCGTCGTGGAAGAGGACGGTCGGCCCGTTGGCGATCTCCCTCTTGACGGTGGCGACCATGGCGTCCGCGCCGGGCCGCTCGAAGTCCTTGCTGTCGACGTTCCAGCCGAGCGGCCGCATGCCCCGGGACGCGGCGAGCTGCCGGCTGTACGGGGTGAAGGCACCACCCGGGGCCCGGTAGTACTGCGGCTTGACGCCTCCCGACGCCTTGGTGATCATGCGTTCGGCGTCGAGGATCTGCTGGGACTGATAGGCCTCGGACTGGGCGTCCATGGCGGTGTCGTGGGAAACGGTGTGGTCGCACAGGCGGTGGCCGTCCGCGACGACCGCCTTGACCAGGTCCGGATACGCCTGGGCCTGCGTGCCCACCATGCAGAACGTGGCCTTCACGCCGCTGTCCTTCAGCAGTCGCAGCACCTGCGGCGTCCAGACCGGGTCGGGTCCGTCGTCGATCGTGATGTTGACGCCCCGGGGGCCGTGGTCGGAGGCGTGGGCGATCTCCGCCGCGACCGGCCGGACGGCGGGCGCCGCGACAGGCGCTTGCGGCTGCCGTCCGCCGGTGGTGTCGGCCTGAGCGGTCCACACCGAGGCGGCAGCGGCCACCACGGTCACACCGAGCCCCGCCGCGAGAAGCCGGCCGTGCCATCCCCTCCCCTTGTGCCGTGCCATGTCCGCCCGCCCCTTTGTCGTCTCCGCCGATGCCGTGCACTCATGAAGACATACGAAAGCCCGTGCGGGCTGCCTCTGTTACCGATCGAGGACGAATCCACAGGAGGCCGGCGACAAACGCGGGAGTTCCACGACACACGAAGGACGGAGCGGCCCGGACCGCCTGGGGACCGGGCCGACTGCCGCTCCCGGACGGTGGGTTCGGCCTCCGTCACCCCTCCCGTGCGGGGAGCCGGCCCGCACTCCCGCTCTCGGTGTCCTTCCACGGAGACGGCACGACCCGCCGCCGGGATTCCCCGGTGGCGGGTCATGCGCCCGGTCGCGCATCACGGGCCGGCTCCGTCCGACCGCCGCACACGTGCGGGGCCGCGGTCGGATCCCTTCAGTGCTTCCGCGCCTCCTGCAGGGCGGACCGCAGGGCGAAGAAGGCGGGCTTGCGCACGAACTCCCCGGTCATGACCGTCGCCGAGCCCTCTCCCTCGAAGAAGACCGGGACCCAGGAGTACTTGTCGGTGAAGCCCCAGATCGTGAAGGAGTCGCAGCCGTCGACAGCCAGGCAGGCGGACAGTGCCTGCTGGTAGTAGTCGGCCTGCTGCCGCAGCTGCGCACCGGTGGGCTCCCCGCTCTCGGGCAGGTCCATACGCACGTCCAGCTCGGTGATGGCCGTCTCGAGCCCGAGCTCGTCGAACCGGCGCAGGCTGTCTTCCAGACCGCCCGGGAAGCCGTAACGCGTGCTCAGGTGGGCCTGCGAGGAGAAGCCGTGTACGGGTACACGCTGCTTGCGCAGGCCCTTGATGAGCTCGTAGTAGGCGTCCGTCTTGGCGTTGACGTCCTCGACGCCGTAGTCGTTGAAGAAGAGTTTCGCCTTCGGGTCGGCCTCGTGGGCCCAGCGGAACGCGTCGGCGATGATGCCCGGGCCCAGCTCGCGGATCCAGATGTTCTCCTCGGTACGCAGGTTGCCCGCCTCGTCGAAGATCTCGTTGGCCACGTCCCACTGCTGGATGCGGCCGGCATAGCGGCCGACGACCGTCTTGATGTGCTTGCGCAGGATGGTGCGCAGTTCGGTGTCGGAGAAGTCCCCCTCCTCCAGCCACGTCGGGTTCTGGCTGTGCCACAGGAGCGTGTGCCCGCGCACCACCTGGTGGTGGCGTTCGGCGAAGTCGACGATGTCGTCCGCCATCGCGAAGTTGTAGCGGTTCTGCTCGGGGTGGATGTACTCCCACTTCATCTGGTTCTCGGGGGAGACGGAGCTGAACTGCTGCCCCAGGACCTTCCGGTACTCCTTGTCCGAGGTGAACGGGTCGGGGTAGTCCTGCTCGAGGTGGTGGCCGCCGCCCGCGACCGCGGTGCCTACGACGAATCCGTCGGGAGCGGCCTGGCGCAGCCGGTCGTACCTGGCGTGCGCGTGCGGGGAGGACTGGTGACCGCGCGACGGGTCGGCCGAAGCCGAGGTCGCCACCAGGGGCAGCGTCAGGGCTGCCGCTGTGAACGCGGCGGTGATGAAGCGGAAGTGTCTCATCGGACGACTCTCATCTCGTTCGGCCCTTCGAAAGTTTCGGTAAACTTTCCGAATGCGTGCCCGGACGGTATGAGTTCTGCGGCGAGCACGTCAATACCCGTGCACCGTGTGGATGTCTGCCGCCGCGAAGAGGCTCCTGGACCCGAGGTACGGCGGTGCTGACGGTCGGGGGCGGACACCGGCAGGTGGCATGCCCAGAGGGCTCGCTGACAGCCTCGGGTGCGGGCACGGGTGCGGGTGCGGGCACGGGTGCGGGAACGGGCACGGGTGCGGGTGCGGGAACGGGTGCGGGTGCGGGTGCGGGAACGGGTGCGGGTGCGGGTGCGGGAACGGGTGCGGGTGCGGGTGCGGGAACGGGTGCGGGTGCGGGTGCGGGTGCGGGAACGGGTGCGGGCCTCGCGGGGAGTTCCGCACGGCGTGCGCGCGTCGGCGCCCTTCCCGCCTGGGGCGACAGCGGGCGCACCCCACGCCCGCAGCGGTGGGCGGCCGGCGCCTTGAGGCCGGGGGCTGGATGGTGGCCGCGCACACCAGCCCCCGCAGCAAGGGGTCTTCCCACGATCACCGAGCGTGATTGATTCCCTTGAATCATTCATGCGCACGCCCCTGACCGACGACCGGGGCCTATCTTTGTCGCTCATGGATTTCGGGCCTGCACCCTGCCGCCCCGACTGCGGTGTCCAAATTCCGCTCGATGCAGGCGACCGGAACAGGAGACCACCCATCGGAATACCATCTGAATATCACCGGGACGGAGACAGACGTCGTGCGCCTCTGCGCTGAACCCTGACTGCCGATAGCCGAATAAGAGCAAACGATTCGGTCGGGTCAGGTCGGGTCGGCCTATTCGGCCCCCACCTCGCGCGAAAGCCTCGGACCGATGGTCCGAGGCTTCGTTTCTTTTCACGCTTTCGCCTTGGGAGAGTCCGCCGGAAGCCGGGTGCATCCGAGATGCCCGCCCCGGAACCGCCCCTCTCCACGGCCGTGCCCGTCCGGCCACCGCCGCTCCGGAGCCCGCCCTCCCCTGCCGGTCCGCCCCTAGGCTGCCGTCAGGTCAGATCGTCGGCGTGTCGTCGACGATCTCCTTGTGCGGTTCGAGCACGAACTTCCAGCCCTCGCTGGGCTCCAGGAACCGCACCCGGGTCGGGTAGATGTCCAGGGCGCGGCGGTCGCGGTTCTGGCTCGAGTTCTTCCGGGCCCGGGCAGGCTCCTCGTACAGGTCGACCTTCACGTCCGGCACCGAGACGACCTCCTCGCTCCAGCGCTGGACGACTCCCGCGCCGAAGGCCTCCCGCGCGGCGGAGTAGAGCGAGTCCAGGGACTCCTTGCTCCCGTCCGGCACGAAGAGGGCGAGGTTCAGGAGGACGCCGGCGCTCCGGAGGACCTCGATCTCCTCACCGGCCTTGTCGGCGACCCAGATCCCGCCCTCCTCGGTGTTCCCCGGCAGGACATGGACCTCCTCGCCGAAGACCGTCCTCGCGGTGAAGACTCCCCCCTCGAAATTCACACCCGGCTTCGTGAGGAAAGCCGGGGCGTAGCAGTCGAGAGGAAGGCCATCCATCCCCGCCGAGACGAAGATGCTGTCCTGGAGGCCCAACTCTGAAATGTCCTCGGCCGTAAGACGTCGAGCCGTTACCTTCTCGGTGTTCACGCCATTCCCCTTTTGATCGTGGCGTCCTGTGAATTCATCGAGACTCTATCATGAAAATGATCAGCGACTTGCCCTTTACGCATATCTTCACGCTTACGACATTACGGGCCGATCCTTCGAGTAATCGGCGCGGAAGAACTACGGAAAGCCTTTCCGGAAGCATCGGCGAAAGGCTGCACGTGCGCAGGAGGCCGGCCTGTGTTCGACAGCTGACGGCCCGCCCTCGGTGATCTCCGGACAGCGAGCCACACGGGGGGTCGGGAGACCTTCACCACACCGGTGAAGAGGGGGATGCCGAGGCTCCGCCCCGGTGTTGGCGACGGGTGGACACGCCCGCACCGATGAACAGGACATGAAGTGACAGACGTGACAGACGTGACATCCGGCCGCTCAGCAGACACCCTCTCCCGCCCGTTCACGGTGCGCGGACTGACCTCGCGCAACCGGATCGCCATGGCACCCATGACACGGCAGTTCTCGCCGAACGGTGTCCCGGGCCAGGACGTCGCCGACTACTACGCCCGGCGGGCCGCAGGCGGCGTGGGTCTGATCATCACCGAGGGCACCTACGTCAACCACCCTTCCGCGGGTACGAGCGACCGGGTCCCGCGGTTCCACGGCGAGGACGCGCTCGCGGGCTGGGCGGGTGTGGCGGACTCCGTGCACAGGGCGGGGGGCGCGATCGTTCCTCAGCTCTGGCACGTGGGTGTCACCCGCGCGGAGGGCGCCCCGCCGGTGGTGGACGCCGAGCCGGTCGGGCCTTCGGGCATCTCGCTGAAGGGCGAACCCAAGGGGCGCGCCATGACGCAGAAGGACCTGGACGACGTCATCGCCGCGTTCGCCGACGCGGCGGCCACCGCCGAGCGCCTCGGCTTCGACGGTGCCGAACTGCACGGGGCCCACGGTTACCTGATCGACCAGTTCCTCTGGTCCGGCAGCAATCACCGTACCGACGCCTACGGCGGGAGCCTCGTCTCCCGTACCCGTTTCGCGGCCGAGATCGTGGCGGCCTGCCGCGCGGCCGTGTCCGACTCCTTCCCCCTCTTCTTCCGCCTGTCCCAGTGGAAGATGGACTCCTACGACGCGAAGCTGGCGCGGACGCCCGAGGAGCTGGACGCGCTCCTGACCCCGCTGGCCGAGGCCGGGGTCGACGTGTTCCACGCCTCCACCCGCCGTTACTGGCTGCCGGAGTTCGACGGTTCCGACCTGAACCTCGCCGGCTGGATGAAGAAGATCAGCGGCAGGCCCACGGTCACGGTCGGTTCCGTCGGGCTGGACGGGGACTTCTTCGGCGCCTTCCGGGGCAACGGCTCCGCCGTCACCGGTGTCGAGCAGTTGCTGAGCCGCCTGGAGCGGGACGAGTTCGACATGGTCGCCGTCGGGCGTGCGCTGATCGCCGACCCGGAGTGGGCGGAGAAGACCCTGGGTGGGCGCACCGGGGACATCACGCCGTTCGCCGCCGAGATGCTGAGCGTCCTGCGCTGAGCAGGTCGTGCCCGCACACCCTCCGCGTCAACGGGCGTGCGGGCGCTCCGGGGACAGCCACCCCGTCCGGCGGCCGTCCCCGGAGCCGCCCGGCGTGGCGCACGCGCGGAGCGTGGCGGCACGGGGACCGGCCGCGCGCTGCCCGGCTTCGGGACGCCGCCGGGCAGCGCGGAAATCCGGACGCGCGGACCGGCACCCGGTGTACAGTTTTCGAGTCCTGTCGTCTCCGATAGAGGTGGACGTTGCGCATCTGAGGTCCGCGATCATCGCGCGGTACGGCCCCCGCCGTAGCCCGTCACGCTGCCGTCGGCTTTCCTGCCGCCCCGTGACTCCCGCGTGGATGCGACCTCGGTGCATGAGCCGTCCCCCGCCCTCCGGAGGACCGCACCTTCCCCCCGTTTCTCCCGGCCCGGGTCGCCGCGTGGTGCTCGCATACGAAGCCCCTGCCCCACACGCTTGCGACTGCGAGGACCACCATGCCCCAGCCCCCGACACCCACCACGGCTTCGCTGACCTGCTCCTCCCTCTCCTTCCGGTGGCCGGACGGCACGGAAGTGTTCGACGGGCTCTCGCTCGGCATCGGCCGCGGGCGCACCGGCCTCGTCGGCGCCAACGGCTCGGGCAAGTCGACTCTGCTGCGCCTGCTCGCCGGACGGCTCCGGCCCTCCCAGGGCTCGGTCACGGTAGGCGGCACCCTCGCCTACCTGCCCCAGAACCTCACCCTGGACACGGCCATGAGCGTCGAGGCGGCCCTCGGCATCGGCGAGCGGAGAGCGGCGCTGCGCGCCATCGAGTCGGGGGACGTCTCCGAGAGGCACTTCGAGACCGTCGGCGACGACTGGGACGTCGAGGAGCGGGCCCTGGCGACACTCGGCTCCCTCGGGCTCGGCTCCGTCGGACTGGACCGTACCGTCGGGCAACTGTCCGGCGGCGAGACCGTCCTGCTGCGCCTGGCGGCCCTGCTCCTGGAACGCCCCGACGTGCTCCTGCTCGACGAGCCGACCAACAACCTCGACGTGTTCGCGCGCCGCCGCCTCTACGAGGCCGTCGAAAGCTGGCGCTCCGGCGTACTCGTCGTGGTCAGCCACGACCGCGACCTGCTGGAGCGGGTCGACCGGATCGCCGAACTGCGCACCGGGTCGGTGAGCTGGTACGGCGGTGGCTGGTCCGCGTACCAGGAGGCGCTGGCCACCCAGCAGGAGGCCGCCGGACGCATGCTGCGGGCCGCCGAGTCGGACGTCCGCAGGCAGAAGCGCGAGCTGGAGGAGTCCCTGACCAAGGTGGCACGCCGCCAACGGCACAACAGGAAGATGGACGCCCAGCGGCGCGCCCCGCGGATCGTCGCGGGCGAACACAAGAGGTCGTCGCAGGAGTCGGCGGGCAAGCTGCGCGGCCTGCACGAGGACCGGCTCCAGGAGGCCCGCGAGCGCCTCGACGACGCGGCCGAGGCGATCCGTGACGACGCGGAGATCCGGGTCGAACTCCCCGCCACCGCGGTACCCGCCGGGCGCACCGTGCTGAGGGTGCGGGGGCTGCGACCGCGGTTCGGTCTGCTGCGGGACGGGGAGTTCGACGTGCGCGGGCCGGAACGCATCGCGCTGATCGGGCGCAACGGCGCCGGCAAGACGACGCTGCTGCGCACGCTGACGGGCGAGCTCGCGCCGCTCGCCGGGGAGGCGGAGACCTTCGTGCCGCTGCGCTTCCTTCCACAGCGCCTGGACGTGCTGGACGAGGAGCTGAGCGTGGCGGCGAACGTGGCCCGCATCGCGCCCGGGGTCACCGACAACCACATCCGCTCCCAGCTCGCCCGCTTCCTGTTCAAGGGGGCTCGCGCCGAGCAGCCGGCCGGCACCCTGTCGGGCGGGGAGCGCTTCCGTGCCGCTCTCGCGGCGACGATGCTCGCCGCGCCCGCCCCGCAGCTGCTGATCCTGGACGAGCCGACCAACAACCTGGACATGGCGAGCGTGCGGCAGCTGACGAGCGCGCTCGACGCCTACGAGGGTGCGCTCCTGATCGCCGGGCACGACCTGGCCTTCCTGGAATCGGTCGGCATCACCCGCTGGCTCCTCGTCGGCGACGGTCTCACCGAGACGAGCGCCGAGGAGGTGCGGGACATGCTCGGGGCGAGCGGGTGAGGGGAGGCCGGTGGTGTACTGGAAGAGCGGGCCGCACGGCCCGCGCGACCGCCCGACAAGGGTGCGCAGGCCCGCACCGGGACCCGACTACTGATCCGGAAGCTGCCATGCGGCGTCGACACGGAAGCAGGAACGCGGTCCGCGTACTCGCGGGCGGAGCCGCCGTCATCGCCTTCGGAGCAGGTTGCTCGACGGCGTCGGCGGCAGCCCCGGACGTGCTGCCCGCCGCCGGCGTCAGTGCCCCGGCGGGGCCCCCTGCCGGGACGCTGAGCGCTCCGGCCCCGTCCGACAGGACCGACCCGCGCACCGCGACCGCCTCGCTCGCCGTCCCGGCCATCGGCCTGTCCGGCCTGCGGGTCGTCCCCTACGAGGGCACCACCGACGACGGGCCGGGGACGCGCCTCCAGGACCGGGGGCTGGCCGCGAGCCCGTACGGGGAACACGGCGGTGTGGGGCCCGGTGAGGTCGGCAACCACCTCGTGACCGCTCACCGGCTCTCCGCAGGCGGCCCCTTCCGTGACCTGCCGTCGCTGAAGGAGGGGGACCCGGTCCTCGTCACGTCGCAGGGCACGGTGTACGAGTACCGGATCACCGGGACCCGGGAGACTTCCTTCCGGTCGGCGCGCTCCCTCGCCGAGCAGCGCGCGGAGGTTCCGGGTGCGCCGGGCGGGAAGCCGGTCCGGGCGATGATCACCTTGTCCACCTGCGCGACCCCGGAGGACGACGCGGCCGGCAACACCTGGCGCGACGCGCACCACAACCCGGAGCACCGCATCGACAAGATCGGCGTCCTGGTCGCGACACGGCCGGCCTGACCCGGGGCCGACCGGCCTGACCCGGAGGCCGGGGCACGGTGAGCCCACGCGGCCGTCCGTGGTGAGCCCACGTGGCCGTCCGTCTGCGAGGCGTCCGTCACCGAGGCCGTGCGGGGCGGGGCGGCGAGGTCGTCCGTCAGGAGGGCAGGTCCAGCCACCGGGCCGTGGCGCTCGGGACGACGTAGGTGCGCCCGTCGAGCACGACCCGCACCCCGGGCTTGCCGTTGTCCGGGACGGCGACCCTGACGCGCTCGGCTCGCAGGCGCAGGTCCACGTCCCAGTGGCGGCGGAAGCGGAGCCGCATCCCGAACTTGGAGAGCTGGGGCAGCGTGGCCGGGGAGAGCCACAGCGCGTCGTCACGTGTCTCCAGGCCGGTCATCCCCCGCTGCACGAAGTCGAGCGTGCCCGCCATCGCGCCGAGGTGGACGCCCTCCTCCGTCGTACCGCCCTGGAGGTCGGCCACGTCCCCGGTGAGTGCCTCCTCGCAGTACTTCCACGCGTCGGCGTGCCGCGCCCGGGCCAGGACCCAGGCGTGGACGAGGGAGCTCAGGGTGGAGCCGTGGCTCGTGCGGGCGAGGTAGTAGTCGGTGGTGGCCCGCCACGTGTCGTCGTCGAGCTCGTGGCCGAGCTGCCGGAACAGGGCGGCGAGTTCATGGGGCGAGAAGAGGTAGCCGAGCATCAGCACGTCGGCCTGCTTGGACGCCTGGTACCGGTTGACGGTGTCGCCCTCCGCCTCCAGGATGCGGTCCAGCCGCCGGATGTTGCCGTGCCGGGCCCGGAGACCGGCCCAGTCGAGCTCGGCGAGGTCGCCGTAGCCCGCGAACTGACTGATGACGCCCCGGTGGCAGGGCACGTACAGCCGGCGGGAGACGTCCTCCCACCGGGACAGCTCGGCGGGATCGAGCCGGATCTCCTCCAGCAGTTGCCTGCACCTGCTCGCGGGCAGCACACGGCACAGCTCGATCGCCCTGGTCAGCACCCACGCCGCCGTCACGTTGGTGTACGTGTTGTCGTCGAGACCCACGGCGTCGGAGTCCGGGTACCCGTCGTGGTACTCGTCGGGCCCCATGACGTGCCGGATCCGGTAGCGCTCCAGGGCCGGGTCCCAGGTGGCGCTCTCCGCCCAGAACCGGGCGATCTGCAGGAGCATCTCGGCACCCTTGGAGTACAGGTACTCCGTGTCCCCGGAGGCCTGGCAGTACTGCCACACGTTGTAGGCGACGGCCGAACCGACATGGTGCTGCAGCCGCGACCGGTCGGGCAGCCAGCGGCCCGACCGCGGGTTGAGGTGGACCACCTGGGTCTCCTCGCGCCCCTCGTCGGCGCTCTGCCACGGATACATCGCCCCCGCCTTACCCGCCTCCTGCGCGGCCCGGCAGGCTGCCGGCAGTCTGCGGTGGCGGTAGTCGAGCAGGCCCCGGGAGACCTCCGGCAGGTGCAGGTTCAGGAACGGCAGGACGAACAGCTCGTCCCAGAAGACGTGACCCCGGTAGGCCTCACCGTGCAGGCCCCTGGCCGGTACCCCGACGTCGAGTTCCGCGGTGTGCGGGGAGAGCGTCTGCAGCACGTGGAACAGGTGCAGGCGCAGGATGCGGCCCGGTTCGCCGGGCACGTCGAGCTTGACCCGCTGCCACAGATCCGCCCAGGCCCGGCGGTGGGAGGCCAGGAGCCGGCTGTACGCCGGGGCGCGGCGGACCGCGGAGACGGCGGCCCGCAGCGGGCTGCCGATCGCCGGGTCGCGGGACGTGTACAGCGCCACCGTCTTGTCCACGGCGATCGTCACGTCCGGTGCCATCGGCAGGCGGAAAGTCTGCTGGACCGCGCGCGCCAGCTGCCGGGGCTCGGCCCGGTAGCGGCCGCCGCTCTTCTTCGGGAGTGCGGCCGCCACGGTACGGGCGGCCAGGGCCACGCCGATGTCCGACTCGACCGTGCGGCACCGCAGCCACACCGAGGAGCCGGGCTCGATCCCGGTCTCCCAGCCGGCCAGATGCAGGTTCGCCAGCTCCCGGTAGCGTGCGACACCGCTGTTGCGGACGTCACCGTCGATGCCCGACTCCACCTCGAGTTCCCCCTCCCAGCCCTCGGCCGTGAACCTCGTGTGCAGCGCGGCGAGGTGGGGGTCGCCCATGTGCACCAGGCGGCTCTGCTCCACCGTCAGGCGCCGGCCCGCCCCGTCCTCGTACACGGACCGGCGGGTCAGTGTGCCGCCGCGCAGGTCGAGCGACTGGTGGTGGGCGACGAGGGAGGGATCGTCGGGCGAGAGCCACGGGCCGGGCCGGCCGGTGCCCGCCGGGTGCAGGCGGTAGCGCAGCGGCAGCCAGTCGGGGAGGTTGACGACGTCCTCGTTCTCGACCTGCCGCCCCTGCACGGAGGACGTCAGACGGTTGTAGCAGCCCGCCACGTACGTCCCCGGGTAGTGGAACTCCCCCGCTGAGGTCTCCGGCGCGGCTCCCCTGGTGGCGAAGTAGCCGTTGCCCAGGGTGCAGAGTGCCTCGCGCAGACGCTCCTTCTCCGGTTCGTATCTCTCGTACGACCAGGTCCAGGCCCGCGCCATCAGCCCTCCTCCGCGATCAGGAGATCCCCGGGGTCGAGCACCACCAGGTCGGCCCCGTGGCCGCGCAGCCCCGCGGCGCCCTCGGGACTGCTCGTCCGGTCGACCCCGACGACCAGGCCGAAGCCGCCACGCCGGCCCGCCTCCACCCCGGCGAGCGCGTCCTCCACGACGGCGGTCTCCTCCACCGGGGTCCCCAGCCGGCGTGCCGCCATCAGGAACAGGGCGGGGTCCGGTTTGCCGGGCAGCCCCAGCCGGCGTGCCTCGTTGCCGTCGACCACGGCCACGAACAGATCCAGCAGCCCGACTCCCGCCAGCAACTCGGTCGCGTGCCGGGAGGCCGATGCGGCGGCGCACGGGATCCGCTCGTCCCGCAGCACCCGCAGAAGGCGTGCGGTCCCCGGCCAGACGGCGACCGGGTGGGCGCGCAGGCGCCGCGTGAACGCGGCGTCCTTACGGGCGGCCACCGCCCGGACGGTCGTGGTGCCGGGTGGGTCGTCCGGGTCCCCTTCGGGGAGATCGATCCCCCTGGACGCGAGGAACGCCGCCGCCCCGTCCTTGCGTGCCTTGCCGTCGACGTGTGCGCGGTAGTCCTCCACGGCGTCGAAGGGCCGCTGGCCCGGGTGGTCCGCCAGGCAGGCGTCGAAGGCCTCCTTCCAGGCGGCGGCGTGCACGGGCGCGGAATCCGTGATCACACCGTCCGTGTCGAAGACGACGGCGTGCATGGAGCGCAGGGCTGCGGCCAACGACGGCGCGGCTGCCATGACCGGGTCGTCCCTTCGTCGAGGCGGTCCCCCGTTCCATGGCACCAGGTATCCGCTGCGGGCGCCCCTTGTCAGCAAGGTGGTAAAAAGTCGGAAAAGTGTCGTTTGGCGGACAGTGGAACTACCGTGAAGGTATGGCCACAACCGAGCTACGACAGAGGCGGCGGGCCGAGTACGCGTGTCCCGTCTGCGAGCGCACGGTCGCGACCGTGCCGGTGCGTTACAAGTCCTTCGGCATCTTCGTCCCTCACTGGGGTCCCGGGCCGTGCGGTAATCCGGAATGCCCCTCGTATGTCGACAGCACCGTCGACCAGGGACGGAGCGCGGACCGCTAGTCCGGCACCGCTCAGCTCACGGAGCCGAGGCGCGCTCACGGCGGGGACCGGAACCGGAACGAGAGCCTGGATCCGTCCGAGCGTCGTCAGAGCCGGAGGCAGCCGGAACGTGTGCCTTGGTGGCGAAGCCGCCGTGCGACCCCAGCCGGTTCCGTGGAACGCCCTGGTGTGTCACGGCATCGGCGTCGACCACTGCGTCGGTTCCCCCTGCGCCGGTTTTCGCATGGCCGATCTTCGCTCTCATGGATATGGCCGGTGTTCTCATGGGTATCTTCGGCTTTCTCATGGGTATCTCCGGTGTGCGTTCCCGCTGACGACGGGGCTCCGGAACGCTGCCCACACTCGCACGGGAGCACGGCGCCGGCGTGATCACCGGCGACCTGGCCCCCACCACACCTCGGCACGGCACGAGATCCGGTTGTCACTGCGGGGTCTGCGCGATCGACGCTGTCCACGGTCATGGCGACTCCCTCTGACGTGCGTTTTCCACGGATGCTGTCGGACCGATGGGGCGTCCCGCATCCGGGACATGTGGCGCAGGGTGGACCGGGTGGCACTCGGTGGATGGCGTGGCACTCGGTGAATCGGCTCAGATGACACTCGGTGGATGGCCTGCATTCGGTGGATCAGGTAGTACTCGGTGGATCAGGTAGTACTCGGTGGATCGGGTGGTGCCGCTCCGACCACGAGTTGCAGACGAGGCGGTGTCGCGCTGCGTCGGGTGATACCGGTGGCCATGTGCAGCGGGTGCGAGCTTCGGGTGGCCGGTGGTGACGGGTCGCGTGTGGTTCAGGCTGCCAGGGTGAGCCGCTGTCCGGGGTAGATGCGATGCGGCCCCTCGTCGAGGACCGCACGGTTCCGCTCGTACAGCGCCTGCCAGCCACCGGGTACGTCGGCACGGTCGGCGATCGCCGACAGGCAGTCACCCGGCTCGACGACGTAGGTGTCCTGACCGGCGAGTGCACTGGAGTCGGCGGAGTCGGTCGCCGTTGCGGCTTCGGATGCCTGGCCCGACGTGCTGCCTGCGCTGCTCTGCGTACCGCTGTCCGACGTCCGCCCGCTGCTCTGCGGGCTGCTCGGACGATCACTCGACTTACGCTCAGAGGTCGTCGTGGCGTCACTCCGCGATCCCGACGTGCCGTTCGCTCCGAGGCGCCCGCACGTGGGCCACGCGGAGAGTCCCTGGCCCCGGGCCACGCGCTCACCGACGGCGATCTGCTCGGACCGGGTGGCGAGGTCGGCGCGCGGGGCGTACCGCTCGCCTCCGTAGGCCCTCCAGGTGGAAGGGGAGAACTGGAGGCCGCCGTGGTAACCGTTACCGGTGTTGGTGTTCCAGCGGCCGCTGCTCTCGCACGCGGCGATGCGGTCCCAGTCGGTACCGGCCACGACGGTGGGCGCGATGACGACCTGGGCGGGTGCGGCCTGAGCGGGTGCGGCCTGCGCCGGGGCGTCGGCGGCACTGCGGCCTGCGAGGCCCAGCACGCTCAGGAGGACGAGCAGAAAGGCGAGCGCCGATTCGACGGGCCGCTTGGCGAGGGGTGATGCCGGCATGACGGTATTCCTCCGCTGTGCTCCGAAAGGTGTGCAAGGGCACGAACAGATAAGCCGCCGATAAGCTGCTTATTGGATTGTGACGCGCTCGAAACCCGCATATTCACCCGGGTGGAGGCTCCCTCTCGACGCTGCTTCGGCAACGCTCACACCGCCGGTCCGGCCACGGATCGGCGTCACCGCGCACCCCTGCCCGGACGCGACGCACGGGTAGGCGTTGGCTGCCAACTGAACGCCTGTACCGCCCACTTCACCGACCGCAGACTCGCCCGCGGCGGCAGGCAGGGGGTCACCGGCCAGGAGGGAGGACCTGGCCGAGACTGCCGGGAAGTTCCTCCCGGACGCCCGACCGAGGATTTGTCCCTCCGGCGGCACCGCCACGACCCTGGAAAGCTTCACGAGGCCGTCGGCGTCCACGGAGTTTCGGGCCGCCCCCGCCCCACCCGGGTCCCACTCGGCCGGCCCCGGCCCCACCCGGTCGCACCCGGCCCGACGCCCGGCAGGCCACGCAGCACGTGGGAAAAAGGTCAGAGGTGACCGGCGGGACAGAGGTGACCGACGGGTCAGGTGCGATCCGTCCGCAGCCTCGCCATCTCCTTTCGGATGGCAGGCAGTTGCGCGTACAGCGCGTCACCCGGGCACTTGGTCCGAAAGGTGTCCCGGTGGCCCGACACGACGTTGAGGCGAACCTCCTCGCCCCGCCGGTACAGACTCTCGTCGTTCGTCGAGACCATCCGTACGGTGCCCCGGGGGTCGATGTCCCCCCGCAGCTTCCACGCGCCCACCTTCGCGATCCCGTCGATGAGCGCCTTCGGCACCGGCACCCCGGGACCGAACGTGCCCAAGGCCGCGATCCCCACACTGTGCGCGTTGAATCCGGTGGCGTGGGCTCCGCGCACGGTACGGCCGACCCCACCCGCCCGGCCCTCGTATATGGTCCCGCAGCGGTCCACGACGAAGTTGTAGCCGATGTCGTCCCACCCTTCGCCCCTGACGTGCTGCTCCTCCATCGCCCGCAGCATCTTCGGGGCGTCGGCGCAGTCGTAACCGTTCGTGTGGCCGGTGTGGTGCACGAAGACGACCTTCACGACCCCCGCGTAGGTCGCCTGCTCCTTGACCAGCTTCTCGTCCGCGTGCCAGGCGCCCCGGCCGACGATCGGGGGGCGCGGGGCGGCGCTCGCCGCCTCCGGCTTCCCGGTGGTCCGGTCAGATGCGATGAAGCGCACCGGCGCGTCCCGGAAGACCAGAAGGGTCAGCGGCACGACCATGACGCCCAGGGCTGTTCGGCGAAGCCACATGGAGCAACCATGCCCTCTGACCTGCCATGACGCAGGCAGGGTCGCCCATTGGAGTGACGCGTGGGCACCGCGTCCGAGCGGACGGGAGGCCTCGGAGCGGGCCGGTGAGCCGGGTAGGCAGGCCGCGTCAGGACGCGGCGGCGGCTGTCCGGTTCTGTTCCATGATGCGTTCGGCTCGGTGCGGGGAGGTGTCCAGCCGGGCCAGCACTCCCGGCACTGTGGTGTTCGGCAGGATCAGCTCGAACAGGGCCGAGATCTCCGTGACGAGGTCCGGCGGCTCGGCCATCGACTCCGTCACCAGCTGGACTCCGGTCCAGGCGCCGACCACGAGTCGCGAGGTGGCGACCGGATCGACGTGGGGAAGCAGCTCGCCGCGCTCCTTCGCCTCGGTGAGGAGTTCGGCGCCTATGACTATCCAGTCAGGCCAGCGGGTGCCGAACAGACTGCGCGCCCTCGGGTCGACCGACAGGCGTATCGAGGCGCTGAGCAGGGGCTCCCTGGGCAGCCGGTAGGCCAGCAGGAGGGCCATGTCCACCCATTCCTGCAGTTTGAACGTCTGCGGCGTGACCCCGTCGGCGGTCACCGCCTCCTGGAGGACACCACGGGCGAGCTCCTCCTTCGACGTGAAGTGGAAGTAGAGCGCCCCCCTCGTGAGACCGGCGCGGTCGAGAATCGCGGCGATGGTGGCGGCGTCGTAACCGTGCTCGTCGAAGACCTCCGCAGCGGCTTCGAGGAAGATTCTGCGCGTCCGGATCGCCCGTTGCTGTCGTGCCAACTCGCGCTCCTCTGGGCCTCGTATAACACTGCTTCAAAAAAATACCGGTGAACCGGTACCGTATCAGCGCCACACTGCCCATTTTGCGTCATGTCCGGGGGGACCGTGCCCGACGTACCAGTTGTCCCGCCCGCATCCCCCGTCGGGGCAGGGAGCATGGGCAGCGTCCCCAAGGAATACGTCCACCTCAGACGTGCCGACGCGGTGCTGATCACCGGATGGGACCGTCCGGAAGATGGCCAGTTCTCACTCACCGCCCTCTGGCCGGCGCCGCCGGCCGGGCTGCCGTACGACCCCCGCATCCTCATCCAGACCATCCGGCAGAGCGGACTCGCCATCGCGCACGCCGAGTACGGGGTCCCGCTGTCGCATCACACCCTGCTCGACTCCTTCGACTTCGACGTCGCTCCCGGTTTCCGCACAACCGCCGCAACCTCATCCTGCCCCCTCACGGTGAGGATCTCCCTCGCCGAGCCGAAGAAACGCGGCCGGGCCGTGAGTTCCCTCGGTATGGACATCAGGGTTCTCCACGACGGCGTCACCGTGGCCCGGGCGGACTGCCAGTTCGGTTGGATATCACCGGCCGCGTACCGCCGGCTGCGCGGTGACCGCCTCGCGGCCCGGTGGAACTCGTGGCCGCTCCCCGAGCCCGTCGCTCCCCGCGCGGTCGGCCGCACCACGCGTGCCGACGTGGTGCTGGCCCCGGGCGACCACCCGCGGCACTGGCAGTTGCGCAACGACGTGGACAACACCCTGCTGTTCGACCATCCCGTCGACCACGTCCCCGGGCTGGTCCTGATGGAAGCCGCCTTCCAGGCCGCGCACGCCACCCTGTACCCGGCCACGCTCGAGGCGACCTCGGTCGCCACCACCTTCGACAGGTACACCGAGTTCGACCGCCCCTGCTGGATCGAGGCGGAGGTGGTGCCCGCCGCCGGCCCCGGTGAGACCTCGGTGGTGGTCACAGGGACACAGGACGGGAACACCGTCTTCCGGGGCCGGTTGAGCGGACCGTGCGGCTGAGCCGGGCAGGGCGACCCGGATAACCGGCTCACTGGTTGACGAAGCCGCCGTCCACCGGCAGGACCGTGCCGGTGAGGAACGGGCAACGGTCGCTGAGCAGCCAGGCGGCGGCCGCCGCTATCTCCTCCGGCTCTGCCGTACGGCCCTGCGGTGTCATGCTGTTGACCATGTCCTCCAGCCCCGGATTGCGACCGAACCAGTCGGCGGTGATCTCACTGCGCGTGGTGCCCGGAGCCACCGCGTTGACCCTGATGCCCTGCTTGGCGTATTCGTCCGCCGCGGCCCGGGTGAGACCGACCACCGCGTGCTTGGCCGCTATGTAGGGGGCGGCGGCGGGGATGGCGACCAGCCCGCCCACACTGGTGGTGTTCACGATGGCGCCGCCCGCGCCGTTCGCCACCATCGCCGCTATCTCGTGCCGGAGGCAGTTCCACACCCCGCGGACGTTCGTGTCCATGACCGCGTCGTAGACGTCGTCCCCCATGAGGTGCAGGGGAGTGCGGTCGCCGCCGAGTCCCGCGTTGTTGAAGGCCGCGTCGAGGCGGCCGTAGGTGTCCACCGTGAACCGGACCGCCCTGGCCGTGTCCTCGGCCACCGTGACGTCGCAGACGACGTACGACGCTTCCGCGCCTTCGTCCCTCAACTCACCCACCAGGGCGGCCAGGCGCTCCTCCCTTCGCGCCGCGAGAACCACCGTCGCGCCTTCCCTCGCGAACACGCGTGCCGCAGCCGCGCCGATACCACTGCTCGCCCCGGTGACCAGGACGACCTTGCCGTTCAGAAGATCGCTCATGGGCGCAGTCTCGCAGGTGAGTTCGACGGCGACCACGCCTGTGGACAACGCCTGTGGACAACCCCCGCCGCCGTCCTCTTCAGCAGGTCCGTCGACAACCCTGCCGACCGGTGCCGGCATCCGTAGCTCGCCCCGGTCACTCCCGGCCCTACGGAAGGGGCGGAAGAGGCGGAAGGGCCGGAAGGGGCAGCGACGGCGTTTGGTGTTCACGGACGGGGACTCGATCTCGACCCCAGAACCGACCATTTGTACTGTTTTGCGGGGGCTTCGTCCGATCGCTTCCCTCCACGGGTCCCCGGCGGCCGGACCGTGGCCCGCGCACCGCGCGGTACCGTGCGGCATGCTCGCCATCCAGTTCGACCACTTCGGCGGTCCCGAAGCCCTGCGTCCCGTGCGGCTGCCCCCGCCCGTGCCAGGCCCGGGCGAGGTGCTGCTCACCGTCGAGGCCGCGGGGGTGAACTTCGCGGACACCCACCAGGTGGACGGGTCCTACCTGGGCGAGGACTCCCTCCCGTACGTCCCGGGGAGCGAGGTCGTGGGCCGTACCCCCGACGGCAGAAGGGTCCTCGCCCGGGTGTCGCACGGGTACGCGGAGCAGGTGGTGGCCAAGGAGTCCGCCCTCCTGGACGTCCCCGAGGACCTCGGCGCGGCCGAGGCACTGGCTCTCATGATGCAGGGACTGACGGCCTGGCACCTGCTGCGCACGTCCGCACGGCTGCGTGCGGGCGAGCGCGTCGTCGTGCACTCCGCGGCCGGCGGGGTCGGCAGCCTGGCGGTCCAGCTGGCCGGGGAGTTCGGGGCGGGCAGCGTCCTGGCGCAGGTGTCCTCCCCCGCCAAGGAGCGTCTCGTCCTGGACCTCGGCGCGGACGCGGTGGTGACCTACCCCCTCCAGGAGAAGGCGGACGTCATCCTGGACGCCGTGGGGGGCGAACTCTTCGACCAGGCGCTCGGTTCCCTGGCCTCCCTCGGGCGGCTCGTGACCTACGGCAACGCCTCCCGCACCGGCTTCACGCCCGTCGACCCGGCCCGGCTCGGCCGTCTCAACGCCTCGGTCGTCGGGTTCTGGCTACGCCCCACCCTGGCTCTGCCCGGCGCCGTGGACGGGCCCCTGAGGGAGCTCTTCGGCCTGGTCACCGCGGGCAGGCTGAGGCCCGTGACCGGCGGCGAGTACCCTCTCGCCGACGCCGGTCGAGCCCATGAGGACCTGCTGGCACGCCGCACGGTCGGCAAGGTCGTCCTGCGCCCCTGAGCGCTGCCGCACCGCACCCCCGGCGGTGCGGGCCCGGACGCACAGCGCCCCCAACCCCCGGACGCACCGCACCCCCGGCCCTGACGGGCGCGGGGGTGCGGGGTCGTACGCCGGACGGGCGCTCAGACGGCCCCGGGGGTGCCGAGGAGGGCCGACGCGGTCTCCAGCGGGGTCGGGGGCACCGCCGGGGCGGGTGCCTCCGCGGGCCGGCAGGTGAAACCGAGACGCGTCAGCGCCCGGGTCACCTCGGCGGCGCTGAAGTCACGCCGGTCCTGCCGGGTGATCACCTCGCCCACCTGCTTGACCGGGTAGACACGGCGGCTGATGACCACAGCGTCGCCGGTGACGGGTTCGGGCTTGATGCCCTTCATCGAATCCTCCACCTCGTTCTTGAAGAGATCGAAGGGGAAGCGGGCGATGACACAGCGCATGGTGCCTCAACAAGGTCGTAGAGAAAGCCGGACGGGGCCCGCCGCAGAGGGCGGCCCGGTGACTACGCGGCCCGGTTGGACCGGCGCTGCACGGCGGCGGCGCGCGCCTCGGGGGTCGGCGTGCCGGCGTTGGAGCGGCGGCCCTGTCCGGGACGCGCACCGCGTCGGCCGCGGGGGCCGGAGCTGCTCTTCCCGCGCTCCGTCGCCGGGGCGGAGATGACGACGGGCACACCGGAGGGCGCCTGCGCCCCGGTGATACGGCTGAGCTCGGCCTCGCCGGAGCGGACCTGCGCGATCTGGGGCGTGATCCCGGCGTCGGCCATGAGGCGGGTCATCTCACGGCGCTGGTTGGGCAGCACCAGCGTGACGACACTGCCGGACTCCCCGGCGCGGGCGGTACGTCCGCCTCGGTGCAGGTAGTCCTTGTGGTCGCTCGGCGGGTCCACGTTGACGACGAGGTCGAGGTTGTCGACGTGGATGCCGCGGGCGGCGACGTTCGTGGCGACCAGCACCGTGACGTGCCCGGTCTTGAACCGGTCCAGAGTGCGGGTGCGCTGGGGCTGCGACTTGCCTCCGTGCAGCGCCGCCGCACGCACACCGCTGTTCAGCAGGTGGTCGGTGAGCTTGTCCACGGCGTGCTTGGTGTCCAGGAACATGATGACCCGGCCCTCGCGCGCCGCGATCTCCGTGGTGGTGGCGTACTTGTCGGCGCCCTGGACGTAGAGCACGTGGTGCTCCATGGTCGTCACCGCACCGGCGGCCGGGTCGACCGAGTGCACGACCGGGTCGTGCAGGTAGCGACGGACGAGGAGGTCGACGTTGCGGTCCAGCGTGGCCGAGAACAGCATGCGCTGCCCCTCGGCGTTGACCTGGTCCAGCAGCTCGGTCACCTGGGGCATGAAGCCCATGTCGGCCATCTGGTCGGCCTCGTCGAGGACGGTGATGGCGACGCGGTCGAGCCGGCAGTCACCACGCTCGATGAGGTCCTTGAGACGTCCCGGCGTGGCGACCACGACCTCCGCGCCGCCGCGCAGCGCGCTGGCCTGGCGTCCGATCGACATGCCACCGACGACGGTGGCCAGCCGGAGCTTCAGGGAGCGGGCGTACGGGGTCAGGGCGTCCGTCACCTGCTGGGCGAGCTCGCGCGTGGGTACGAGCACCAGGGCTAGGGGACGCCGAGCATCGGCGCGGTTGCCCGCGGTGCGGGCCAGCAGGGCCAGCCCGAAGGCGAGCGTCTTGCCCGATCCGGTGCGGCCGCGGCCCAGGACGTCACGCCCGGCGAGCGAGTTCGGGAGGGTGGCCGCCTGGATGGGGAACGGCACCGTCATGCCCTCGGAGGTCAGGGCCGCCAGCAGCGGCGCCGGCATGTCGAGGTCACCGAAGGTCTCGACCGCGGGGAGCGCCGGGGTGATGGTCACCGGCAGGGCGAATTCGCCCGAGACTGCCGAGGAGCGGCGGCCGTAGCCGCCGGAGCGCCTGGGTCCGCCGCCGGTGCGGCCCTGGGCACCAGGGGCGCCCGGTCGGCCGGCTCCCTGCGAGCGGAATCCGTTGGCCGTGCGGCTACCGGAGGCTCCGCCGGAGCGGGTCCGGGAAAATCGGTCGTTCGTGCGAGCTGTGCGATCGCGGTTCAATGGAGAACCTTCCCTCGAATGGCACGTATCGAGGGATTCTTTCCGGGCGGCTGCAGCCATGTACGGCGCCAAGAATCGCAAGAACGAGCCGGGTGAAAAAACGAAGACGAAGCCCGTCCGCCGGGTGACCGGCCGGTTACGGTGCTTCAGGATGACTGCAATTCACTGCACCGACACGGCCGGCGCTCACCGGGCATTGTCTACCGGTCCCGCGCTCGTGGCCGTGGTCGGGGAAACGCAACGAGCTGGGGCCCGCACCCCAAGGTGCGGGCCCCAGCTACGCCGTACGCCTGACGGTGATCAGGCGGGGGTGATGTTCTCGGCCTGCGGGCCCTTCTGGCCCTGCGTGACGTCGAAGTTCACCTTCTGGCCTTCCTGCAGCTCGCGGAAGCCCTGGGCGGCGATGTTCGAGTAGTGGGCGAAGACGTCAGCGCCGCCACCCTCCTGCTCGATGAAGCCGAAGCCCTTTTCCGAGTTGAACCACTTCACGGTGCCAGTAGCCATGTCATATCTCCTTCGGGGCGTTGCCCGTGGGCCCACACCGTGTGGGCCCTACGTCGCCGCAAATGATTGCCCCGTCCGGAAGAGACCGGAAATACAAAAGTGCACCCACCGGAACGAACCGGCGAGAGCACTTGAAGTTTTGGGAACCACAACTGCAACTGATCTCGACACTAGCACGATTCGGGCACAGGTGGGCTGTACGCCATATCACTCAGGCGGCACTCCACCGCGCACGGTATAAACTCTCACCGCTCATTACGCGCAATTCTGTGCCCACGGAAACAGATATACAGCCGTCAGCGGTCAGGAATCGGCGCTGGTGTGGCCTGCCTTCGGGCGCTGCAGCTGCTCGTTGAGCCGCAGGGCCTCTTCGAGCTGGTCCTCGAGGATCACGATGCGGCAGGCGGCGTCGATCGGCGTGCCGCCGTCGACGAGTTCGCGGGCACGTGCGGCGATGCGCAGCTGGTACCGCGAGTAGCGGCGGTGACCGCCCTCGGACCGCAAGGGCGTGATGAGACGGGCCTCACCGATGGCCCGGAGGAAACCCGGGGTCGCGCCGATCATCTCCGCGGCTCGCCCCATGGTGAACGCGGGGTAGTCGTCGTCATCGAGACGATCCGTGGTGTGCGAGGGAACTTCCGGGGGCATCTGCACCTCTTCTGCTGCGCACCGGCCACCGGTATGGCCTGATTACACAAGAAACCCTAGGCGTCCGGTCAGGTCATGTCTATTGCCGCCGGAACAGGTTTGCGGCCCCCGCCTCGCGCCGGCACCCGGGTGCGCCTGCGGGGTGGCGGGCGTCACGCCCCCCACGACCTGCTGGTCGACCCAAAACGGCTGACCGGCCGGTCAGTTGTCGGCGCACCGGTGAACGGTCATACTGCATCGCGTAGCCCTTCACGCATCCCCCGTCGTGAAGGGCTACGTCTATGTGTGGCCCCGTTCGCCGACCGCGTGCACCGCGCGTGCCACCCGGGGTGCACGCAGCGTGAGCGGGACGGGTGGGCCGGGCGGCACGCTTCACCGGGGGCGGCGCGGCCGCGGGGGCCGCATCCGGGGAAACGCCGCTGACACCCGAGAGCCCCGATTGCGGTCCCGCCGGGCACCCGCTTACGTGGACGGAGGGGTCGCGTACGCACGGACCGGGAGGCGCCCCGATGCCCAGGACACCGAAGAACTCCAAGGCCGGACTGATCCTCAGCCTGGGCGGCAGCGCCCTGGCCGTGGCCCGCGCGCTCAGGAGGATGCGCCGGACCAGGGGCACCCGGGACGGGCTGGGCACCGCGGACACCGTGGCGGGGCTGCTGCCTCTGGTGACCTCCGCCGTGATCGCCCTGCGCCGGCTGCGCCGGCACTCCGCCCGGGGCGGTCGGTGAAGCCCGGGACGCTGCTCCGGCCGCGGCTCCCGGAGCCGGCCCGGCGGACGGACCGGGAGCATTGAACCGGTCCGGCACCGGGTAGAACGCCCCGTGCCGACATTCGAGATCACCGCCGCGAGCGCCGACGACATCAGCATGCTGGGGGACTGGGCCCACGCCGAGGGATGGAATCCCGGCCTCACCGACGGCCAGGCGTTCTTCGCCGCCGACCCGCACGGCTTCCTCGTCGGACGTCTCGACGGTGAGCCCGTCACCTCCGTCTCGGTCGTGCGGTACGGCGCCCGCTTCGGCTTCCTGGGCTTCTACCTGACCCGTCCCGCCCTGCGGGGCCAGGGGTACGGCATCAGGACGTGGCGGGCCGGGATGGCCCGGCTTCCCGGGCGCACCGTCGGGCTCGACGGTGTACCCGCCCAGCAGGACAACTACCGCAGATCGGGCTTCCGCGTCGCCTGGAGCAACGCCCGCTACGAAGGGCCCGTGGAGAGCGGCATCTCACCGCCCGCGGGCGTCACCCTCGCCGACGCCCGGTCCCTGCCCTTCGCCCTCCTCGCCGCGTACGACCGGCGCTTCTTCCCCGAGGCGCGCGACAGCTTCCTCGCAGCCTGGATCACCGCGCCCCGGCGCACCGCGCTCGCCGCCGTCCGCGACGGGGGGATCGTCGGCTTCGCCGTGCTGCGCGACTGCAGGGAGTCCTCGCGCATCGGGCCGGTGCACGCCGAGAGCCCCGACGTGGCCGCCTCCCTCGTCAGCGCGCTCGCCGCCACGGCCCCGGCGGCGGCCGTCGCGATCGACGTCCCCGACATCAATCCGACCGCCCTCCACCTCGCGGAGCAGCTCGGGCTCACGCCGTCCTTCGACACGGCGCGGATGTACACGGATGCCGTACCGGACATGGACAGGGCGGGCATCTTCGGCATCACCAGCCTCGAACTCGGCTGAGCCACGGCGCCACCCCGGGCTCTCCTCGCCCTCCGGTCCGGCCCCGGTGACCCTCCTCCCTCGGTCCGAGGGCGCGGTCCAGGCCGGCGGGTCGGTCAGCCGCGCCCGGCCGCACCCGGCGCGCGCAGCCGCTCCAGCACCCGGTCGCGCAGGAGCTCGTACTCCTCGCGGAGCCGCACGATCCGCGGCGGCCGCTCGACGACCACACCACCGCAGACGATCTCGTGGGGCGCGAACTGCTCGCGTGTCAGGTCGACCTCGATGCCCATCCCCAGCCGGTTCCACCAGTGATAGTCCACGCGCTCACCGCCGACCCGCACCTCGCCGCGTATCAGTTGTCCGCCCAGCAGGTCGTTGACCACGAGGGCGGTGACTCCGCACTGGTCCCGGGCGGGGTTGCCCGGGTGCCACCGCGACCGGTACTCGGGCGTGGTCGTGTCCGCGCCCCAGCTGCTTCGGACGGCGGCCTCGATGTCGGTGACGAGCAGGGGTTCCATACCGCTGATCGTCGCAGCCACCACTGACAACGAGCGTTCAGGCGGTTCTCCCGGGCCGTGTCCGGGAGGCGAGTACGGCGATGTCGTCCTCGGCGTCCACCCCGAACCGGCCGACGACCTCGGCCACCAGGTCGTCGAGCCGCCCGCTCACCGGCAGGGTGAGGCTCGCGAGCCGTCCGACGGACACGTCGATGTCCTCGCCCCGGCGCTCCACCAGCCCGTCGGTGTACATCAGGAGCACCGTCCCCGGCCCGCAGGGCACCGTCGTCGTCGTGTAGGCACCGAGCCCCATGCCGAGTGGAGGGCCGACCGGCATCTCGGCCACGCGGGCCGTGTCCGCCCCCGGGTCGATGAAGACGGGCGGCAGGTGACCGGCGCTGGCGACCTGGCAGATGCCCTTGTACCGGTCGACGACGGCGAGCAGGCAGGTCGCCGCCCGGTCCACCCCGGAGCGTTCCACCGCCTTGTCGAGCCGTTCCAGGACGAGGTGCGGCGGCTGGTCGTCCTCGGCCAGCAGGCGCAGCAGTGAGCGGTAGTGGCTCATGGCGACGGCCGCCTCCACCCCGTGGCCCATGACGTCCCCCATGGCCTTCAGGTGGCGCCCGCCCGGCAGGGGGATCACGTCGAACCAGTCGCCCCCGACCAGCGCGCCCTGGTCGGCGGGCAGATAGCGGGTCACCACCTCGACGTGCGGCTGCGGCCCCCTGGGCTCGGAGAGCAGCGAGAGCTGGAGCTCGCGGGCGATGGTGTGTTCGTGGCCGTAGCGGCGGGCGTGGTCGAGGTCGACGGCCGCCCGTCCCGCCAGTTCGCGTGCGACGAGCACGTCCTCCTCGGTGAAGGCGGGTGAGCCGGAGGCCCGGGCGAGACTCAGCGCTCCCAGCGGGCGCCCGCGCACGGTGAGCGGCACGATCACCGCCGAGTGCACACCGATGGCCCGGGCGTCGTCGATCCGCCTCCTGGTCAGATCGGAGCGGGCGGGCTGCTCGTCGCTCCGCAGGTCCTCGACGCGCGGCTGGTTCGTCTCCAGGCAACGCGGTACGGGCGCGTCGTCCTCGTAGTCGATGTACTCCCCCGGGTGCCCGAACCGGTCCGCGACGTCGTGGAGTGCCGGAATCGCCGCGAGTGCCGCCCGTCTCAGACGCAGGATGCCAGGTGGTGGACGCCGGACGGGGTGGCCGACCCCGGACGGGTAGATCTCCACCACGGCGACGTCCGCCAGCGCCGGCACGACGAACTGGGCGAGTTCCCTGCAGGTGGTGTCCACGTCCAGGGTCGTGCCGATGCTGACGGCCGCGGTGTCCAGGAGCGCCAGGTGGCGTCTGGCGCGTTCCAGTTCCTCCTGCTGGTGCTGGGCCCGGCTGATCTCGAGGACCAGCGCGACGACGCCCCGGATCCGGCCGTTCTTCTCCAGGCGGTGGTAGGCCCCGTGCCAGTACCGGCGCTCCGGTGTCGACGACGCCCACGTCTTCCCGCTGGAGACGACCTCGCGCGGGCGGCCGTCCCTCAGCACGGCCCGGAGCATGTCCTCGTGGGCGTCGAGGTCGGGCAGCACGTCGCGGACGTACTGTCCCAGATGAGCCGCGGCGGGGATTCCGTTGAGCCGTTCGAGTGCCGGGTTGACGTAGAGGTACCGCAACTCCGTGTCGAGCACACCGACCCCCGCCGTGCTGCTGCCCACATAGGCGTCCAGCGCCGCTGGGTCGAACGGCGGCAGGTCGTCCCCGCTGTCCTCTTCGGCGTGCAAGGCGCCCTCCTGTTCGCGGTGGCGCTCCGACCGGCGGGCGACGGGCCCGTGGGGCGACCCGGCCGCTCTCCGTCCCATCGTCGGCCGCGGTCATGCGCCCCGCATCTCAGCGACGCGCCCCCGGCCGCCGCCGGTACCGTCACGCGAGGTCGCCTGCCTCCCACCCGGGCACGGGGCCACCGGCCGTTTCCCCATCCCGCCCCGTACGCGGTGCCGGCGGGCGGACGGGCCGGGCACTCGAGCACGGGGCGGATGCCGTTCACTGTGTGACGCGGGAACCCACCCGCGTACACGTGGAGGAGCGGCCGACATGGCATCAGGACCCCGACCGGGCGACGTGGCACCGGCGTTCGTGCTTCCCGGAGGCGCGCTGGACGGTGCTGCCTTCGAGCGCCGCGACTACGCGCTCACCGGCGCACGCGGACGGAGCGTCGTCCTCGCCTTCTACCCCGGCGACAACACAGCCGTATGCACCAAGCAGCTCTGCTCCTACTCCTCGGGACTCGACATCTTCGAGGGGCTCGACGCCGAGGTCTGGGCGATCAGTCCACAGGGTGTGGACAGCCACGAGTCGTTCGCCCGCTCCCACGGACTGCGCATGCCGCTCCTGGCCGACACGGGAAGGGAGACCGCCCGGGCGTACGGCGTCGCCGCGCCCGGGATCGGCGTACGGCGCTCCGTCTTCCTGATCGGTCCGGACGGGATCCTGCGGTGGAAGCACGTCGCGCTGCTGGGCGCCACGTTCCAGTCGCTGGACACGCTCGCCGGGAAGCTTTCCGGCATCGAAGGCGCCTGAAGACTGCCGGGTTCCGGCAGTACCCGCCGCGGACCGCCCATGGGACCATGCGACCGGTCGGACAGAATCATTTCGGGGGAATTCGCAAGGCCAGGGGGAGCGATCACGTGACGGTACTTCTCGGCCTCGGCATGGGGGGAATCGCCCTCCTGACCCTCTCCCTGATCTTCGACGGGCTCCTCGAAGGGCTTTTCGGTGACGCGCTGGGCGGGCTGCTGAACGGCTTCTTCGACGGCCTGCTCTCCCTGCCGGTCATCGCCGGCTTCCTCTCCATGCTCGGTTTCGGCGGGGCCATCGTCCTCGGCACCACGGGGGCGGGCCTGCCCCTGGCCATCGGGGCCGGCGCCGTCGCGGGGCTTGCCGCGGCCTGGCTGACCTGGAGGTTCAGCAGGGCCCTGATGCGGGACCAGACCACCGCCACCCCGCGCGGGGAGGACCTCGTCGGCACCTCCGGGTCCGTCGTCACGCCCATCCCGGCCGGGGGGTACGGCGAGGTCCTGCTGCGGCTCGCGGGCCAGACCGTGAAGTTCTCCGCCAAGAGCGCGGCGCCGGTGGAGCGGGGCGCGGAGATCTGGGTGGAGGCCACCCTGTCGACGACCTCGGTCACCGTGCGTCCCGTCGAACGCTGACCGCCCACCGCCGCCCGCACGCCTGTCCGCGTTCCGTACGACCCGAGAACACGCACAACCCGAGTCAGCACGCGCAGCCCTGGTCAGCACGCGCAGCCCGAAGCGCGCACAGCCCGAGTCGGCACGGCCCTGAGCCCGCACGGTTCGCCGTTCCGCACAGCTCGACGTTCCGCACAGCACGCAATTCCGTACAGCTCGATCGACTGCCGCCCACGGGAGGCAGGGGGGACATGTTCATGAGTCCAGTAGTGATCGCCGTCGTCGGCGTCGTCGTCCTAGTCGTTCTCCTGGCCCTCGCCGTGATCACCCGGTACAAGGTCGCCGGCCCCAGCCAGGCCTTCATCATCACCGGGCGGCGGGGCAAGAGGTCCACCGATCCGGTGACCGGCCGCACCAGCATCGACAACAGCGGTCAGAAGGTCGTCGTCGGCGGTGGCGTCTTCGTGGTGCCGTTCGTCCAGCAGAAGTTCACCCTCGACCTCTCCAGCCGGCACATCCCCGTCGCCGTGCGCGGCGCCGTCACCCTGCGCGGGGTGAAGTCCAACCTCGAAGGCGTCGCCATCGTCAAGGTCGGCGGCAGCGAGGACGCCATCCGGGCCGCGGCCCAGCGCTTCCTCCAGCAGCAGAACGGCATCGTCGGTTTCACCCAGGAAGTGCTCTCGGGCGCCCTGCGCGCGATCGTCGGCCGGATGTCCGTGGAGGACATCATCCGGGACCGTGCCGCGTTCGCCGGGCAGGTCGCCGAAGAGGCCGAGGCGAGCCTCTCCGGCCAGGGCCTCATCCTCGACGCCTTCCAGATCCAGGACATCACCACCGAGGGCTCCTACCTCGAGGACCTCGGGCGCCCCGAGGCCGCCCGCGCCAAGCAGGAGGCCGACATCGCCGAGGCCATCGCCCGGCGGGCCTCGGAACAGGCCCGGCTGAAGGCGGCCGAGGAGATCGCCATCGCCGAGCGGACTTTCTACCTCAAGCAGGCCGAGATCAAGGCCGAGACGGAGGCCGCCGCCGCCAAGGCGAACGCCGCGGGTCCCCTCGCCGAGGCCGCCCGCCGGCAGGAGGTCCTCACGGAGCAGGAGAAGGTGGCCCAGCGCCAGGCCGCCCTGACGGACCGCGAGCTCGACACGAAGGTCCGCAAGCCCGCCGACGCCGCGCGCTACCAGGCGGAGCAGGAGGCCGAGGCCCGCCGCATCGCGCAGGTGAAGGAGGCCGAGGCGGACGCCGAGCGCTCACGCCTCACCGGTCAGGGGGAGAAGCTGCACCGCTCCGCACTCGCCGAGGCCGTACGCATCGAGGGGGAGGCCGAGGCCGCCGCCATCGCCGCGAAGGGGTCCGCCGAGGCCGAGGCCATGCGGAAGAAGGCCGACGCGTTCGCGCAGTACGGCGACGCGGCGGTGCTCCAGATGCTGGTCGAGGTGCTCCCGCACGTCGTCGCCAAGGCCTCCGAGCCGCTGAGCGCCATCGACAAGATGACGGTCATCTCGACGGACGGCGCCGGCCAACTCGCCCGCACGGTCACGGACAACGTGGCGCAGGGCATGGAACTGCTCACCTCGGCCACGGGCGTCGACATCGCCGCGCTGCTCCAGAACCTCCGGGGCACAGCACCCGCCACCCCGGAACCGGCCGTCGTGCCCCGGCCCGCGAACCGCGCGAACAACACGATCGAGGTCACCGACTGACCCCCGCTCCACCTCACCAGGGGCCGGCGGGACCTGTCCCGCCGGGCCCTGGCGCGTCACGACGGGGCGGCGACCGGACGACGGCCCGGGGCGACCGGAAGTGGGCCGGCGTGGAATCCGGGTACCGACGGGCTCACGTGCCCCGCACCCGGCCGGTCACGGCATCGGGCCCACACGCCCCCGCACCCGCCGGTACGGCACCCGGGAGGGGCCTCGTGAAGGCCGGGCAAGGTAATGAGATCCTCAAGAGATCGTCAAGTCGCGCCTCTCGGGAGGAAGCCATGGGAAGCCACCGCACATCGCTGCCGGGAGTCGGTGTCCAGTACGACTACACCACCGAGTCGGGGCAGCACATCTCCGTGGTCGTCCACCACGACGGACGACGGTTCCTCGGGTTCTACGAGAAGGACGACCCTGATTCCTGCCTGCTCTCCGTACCCCTGACCCCGGAGGAGGCGACTGGGCTCGCGCACCTCATCGACGCCGCGCCGATCGACGCCGTGCGCACGGAGGGGATCGACCTCGTCACCGAGCACATCCCGCTCGGCACCCGGTCCCCGTACGGCGGACGGCTGCTCGGAGACACCCGGGCGCGGACCCGGACGGGAGCGTCGATCGTGGCCGTCCTGCGCACGCACAGCGCGCATCCGTCGCCCGGACCGGACTTCCGGCTGGCCATCGGGGACACGCTCGTCGCCGTAGGAACACGTGAGGGCGTGGACACGCTCTCCGAGATCATCGCGGAGGGCTGACCGTGCACGACACGACCGCACTGCTGGTGGAGCTCGGCTCCGTCATCCTGGGACTCGGCATCATCGGACGCTTCGCCGGGCGGATAGGCCTCTCGCCGATCCCCCTCTACCTGCTGGCCGGACTCGCCTTCGGGGAGGGCGGCCTCCTTCCGCTCGGTGCCAGTGAGGAGTTCACCGCCATCGGGGCGGAGATCGGTGTCATCCTGCTGCTCCTCCTGCTCGGCCTCGAATACAGCGCGTCCGAACTCGTCACCAGCCTCAAGACCCAGTACCCGTCCGGCGCCGTGGACTTCGTGCTGAACGCCACACCCGGTGCCGCCGCCGGCCTGATGCTCGGGTGGGGGCCCGTGGGGGCCGTCGCGCTGGCCGGGGTCACCTGGATCTCGTCGTCCGGCGTGATAGCGAAGGTCATGACGGACATGGGACGGCTCGGCAACCGCGAGACGCCCGTCATCCTCGGCGTCCTCGTGATCGAGGACCTCGCGATGGCCGTCTACCTGCCGCTGCTCACCGCCATGCTGGCCGGGGCCGGCCTGGCGGGCGCCGGCATCGCGCTCCTGATCGCCCTCGGCACCGTCGGGTTCGTGCTGTACCTGGCGCTGCGCCACGGGCGCCTCATCAGCCGGGCGGTCTCGTCCGACAACCCGGAGATGCTCCTGCTCGTCGTCCTGGGCCTCACCGTCCTGGTCGCGGGTGTCGCGCAACAACTCCAGGTGTCCGCGGCGGTCGGCGCGTTCCTCGTGGGCATCGCCCTGTCCGGCGAGGTCGCCGAAGGGGCGCGCAAGCTGCTGACGCCGCTGCGCGACCTGTTCGCCGCCGTCTTCTTCGTGTTCTTCGGGCTGTCCACCGATCCGGCGGAGATCCCGCCCGTGCTGCTCCCCGCCGCGCTGCTGGCGGTCGTCACCGCCCTCACCAAGGTCGGCACCGGGTGGTACGCCGCACGGCGGGCCGGCATCGGGCCCCGGGGCCGGTGGCGGGCGGGCGGCACGCTCGTCGCGCGCGGTGAGTTCTCGATCGTGATCGCCGGCCTGGCCGTGGCCACGGAACCGCGGATCGGGCCGATCGCCACCGCGTACGTACTGATCCTCGTGATCATCGGGCCGCTCACGGCGCGGTGGACCGAACCGGTCGCGGCCAGGGCCCGGGCGGTCCTCGCCGGCAAGGGCAGGACCAAGGGCAGCGGCAGTGCCGGAGCCGGCGGCGGGGGCCGGGAAGAGGCCACGGGCATGGACACGGAAGGCCCGCGGAAGCCGCCCGTGGAGCACGGCGGGCCGAGGCCCTCGCACGAGGACCTCACGCCCGAACCCGCGGGCCGGGACGGGACGACGGGCTGACCCGCGGCCCCGGGCGGGCTGAACAGCGGCCCCGCCCTCCTCGTCACCTCGCGGGCCTCGGCCCGGCCCGGTCCCGGCGCGCTACAGCTCGTTCGCCGGCCAGTCCAGCAGCCGGGCACCGATCACCGCGGTCTGCAGGGTGTAGCGGTGCATCGGGTCGGACGGGTCCGACCCGGTCAGCTGATGGATGCGCTCCAGCCGGTACGTCAGCGCCCGCACGCTCAGTGACAGCCGGCGGGCCGTCTCGGCGGCCACGCAGCCCGCGTCGAAGTACACCGACAGCGTCCTGAGCAGCGGCTCGGCGCCGCCCCGCGCCTCCTTGAGCGGACCGAGTTCACTGCGCACCAGGTCGGCCATGGCCTGCCGGTCCCGGGTCAGCACCGGGTAGACCAGCAGGTCGGCGGCGTCCAGGACGGGATCGTCCAGTCCCATCCGCTGGGCGAGGTCGAGGGCGTCGAGTGCCTCGTCGTAGGAGTGGACGACTCCACCGGGTCCGGGGTGCGCGCGGCCGATCGCGACCTGGCCGCCGTCCGTCGCGGCATGGGCCTGCTTGGCGAAGTAGCGCAGGACGTCCGGCTGACTGCCCGGGGCGATGCATACGAGCCGCCCGTCCTTCGTGGTGAGGAGGATCTTGCGGCCGCTGAAGCGGGCGAGCAGGGACGCCTCCACACTGCGGGGCACGTTGTCGCTCTCGGTGTACCCCTCGGGGCCCGCGGCCACCGCGACGGCGTGGGCGCGGGACAGCCGCAGCCCGAAGCGGGTGGCGCGCTCCGCGAGGCGTCCCAGGTCGCTGCGCCCGTACAGCAGGTCGTCGATGAACTCCCGCCGCGCCGCCTCCTCGCGCCGCACGGTGAGCCGCTGGGCTCGCTCGAAGCCCTCGGCGAAGGCGTCGACCGACTGCTCCACCGCGGCCAGCACGGCCTCCACGGTGCCCGCCCCCGCCCCGATCGCGGTGCGCGGCCAGTGGGCCCGGGTCGCCGACAGATGAAGGCTCACCAGGGCACGCAGCTGGTGCCCGGCCTCCGCCGCCTCACGGCCCATGGTGCGCCGGCTCTCCAGCTCCTCCCGGGTGAGCCGGCGGCCGGTGCCGGCGACCTCGGCCAGGATGCGCGCGTGGTCCTCCACGTACTTCTCGGGTATCTCCGGCTCCGCCACCGTCACTCCTCCTGCCGACCTGCCGCGACCGCGCCGCCCCTCCCCGGGGCCCTCGGCCGGGTGCCGGTGCCCGGCAGGACGACAGCACGAAGTCTGCCGGATCCCGGCAATGCGTGGGAGCACCCCGGCTGACACCATGCGCTCAGCAGCACACGGGGGACATCACGGGGGAGCACGGGGGAAGGGGACCGGCTGCCGGGGACCGTTCGCGGTCCTGCGGCGCCGGGGCTCCGCCCGCGCCTCCCACCGCCCGCCGACCGCCCCCGGAGCCGTATCGGGAGCGCGATGGCCAGGGGGGCCGGATGACAGAACTCCTCACCGCGGCACTGGCCTTTCCGGCCGTCCTCTTCGACGCCGCCCTGGTGGTCGTCGTCTGCTTCTGGCTGCTGGTGCTGGCAGGCCTGGCCGAACGCGACTCCTTCGACAGCGACCTCGACGCGGACTCGGTCGGTTTCGCCGGGGTCCCGGTCGCCGTGTCCGTCTCGCTGGTCGTCGTCGTCTCCTGGCTCACCAGCCTGACGGGGTCGGTCCTCGTACTGCGCAGCGGCGTCACCGGCACCGTGCGCGCCGCGCTCCACGTGGCCATGCTGGTGGCCGCACTGCTGATCGCCTGGGGAGTCGTCCGCGTGCTCGTGCGCCGCTTGTGCCGGTACTTCCCGGCGGCCCCCGCCCCGTCACGCCGAGTCGCCGGGCACGACCGGGCCCACCAGGACTGACGGAGGCGGGACAAGGCATGCTGGGTTTCGTGTCCCCGCTTCCTCAGCAGTCCCAACGCCCTTACTCCGGCGGCCACATGGTCGTGTGCGGCGATGACGCACTCGCCCGGCGGCTCGCCGTGGAGCTGCGCTACGTCTACGGAGAACGGGTCACCCTTCTCCTGCCGCCCGGGCCCGACACCACCCGGCCCGAGCTGCCACTGACCCAGCGGGCCCGCGCCGCCGCCCTGTTCGGGCGCATGTCGGCGGCGATGAACCGCAACGGCGGTGCGGGCGTGCCGGGTGACGACGACACGAACGCCGGTGTGGACGCCGTGCACATCATGGAGGCGCCCGAGCCCTCCGACGACGTCCTCGACGTGGCGGGGATCGACCGGGCCGCCGCTCTCGCACTCGTCTACGACGACGACGAACGCAACATCCGCGCCGCCCTCACCGCCCGGCGGCTCAACCCCCGTCTCCGCCTGGTCATCCGGCTCTACAACCGCAAGCTCGGCCAGCACCTGGAAACCCTGCTCGACCAGGCCGCCGCCGTCGCCATGCCCGGCATCGACCCGGCCTCGCTGGACGCCTCCACCACCGTCCTGTCCGACGCCGACACCGCCGCACCGGCCCTGGCCGCCACCGCCCTGACCGGCAGCAGCAAGGTGATCCAGGCGGAGGGGCTGCTCCTGCGCGCCGCCGAACGCACCCCGCCCCGGCAGGGCGAACTCGCCGACCCGGGCCTGTGCACGCTGGCACTGCTCTCCTCCACCACCCAGAATCCGGCGGGCGCGGAGGGTTCCGACAGCAGCGGGGACGAGGGGCCCCAGCTCCTGCCCGACGAGGCGACCGTGGCCGCGGCCACCGGCCGGGGCACGGTCGTCCTGGAGGCGATCAGCCAGGCCGGGCCCGACCGCCCGCCCATCCGGATGGGCGGCCGGGGTGCGCCGCTCGGCCACATCTTCTCCCGGCGGCTGCGCTGGTCCGCGGCAGGTGTCGCGGCGGCGGTCGTGGGCCTGGCCGTCGCGTCGGTGATCACCACGGGCGACAGCCCGCCGCACGCCGCCTACCTCACCATGCTCGACCTCCTCGCCATGGGCGACCCGGCGGTCGAGGACACCGATCCGCCGTCCCGCCAGATCATCCAGCTGCTCTCCGGCACCGCCGGGCTCCTCCTGCTGCCCCTGCTCGTCGCCGCGGTCCTGGAGGCGTTCGGCTCGCTGCGGGCCGCCTCCTCCCTGCGCAGGCCGCCGCGTGGGCTCTCCGGCCACGTGGTGCTCCTGGGCCTCGGCAAGATCGGTACGAGGGTCCTCGTACGGCTCCGCGAGCTGGACATCCCGGTGGTCGTCATCGAGGAGGACCCGGAGGCGCGCGGCATTCCGCTGGCACGCCGCATGCACGTGCCCACCGTCCTCGGTGACGTCACCCAGGAGGGCGTGCTGGAAGCCGCCAAGATCCGCCGCGCCCACGCCCTGCTCGCCCTGACCAGCGGGGACCTGACGAACCTGGAGGCCGCGCTGTACGCCCGCTCGGTGAAGCCCGACCTGCGGGTGGCGCTGCGCCTGTTCGACGACGAGTTCGCCACGGCCGTCTACCGCACCCTGCGCACGGCGCACCCGCAGGCACTGACCCGTTCGCGTTCCGTCTCGCACCTGGCCGCCCCGTCGTTCGCGGGCGCCATGATGGGCCGCCAGATCCTGGGCGCGGTGCCGGTCGAGCGGAAGGTGATGCTGTTCGCCGCGCTGGAGGTGGCGGGCCATCCCCAGCTGGAGGGGCGCACCGTCGAGCAGGCGTTCCGCCCGGGGTTCTGGCGCGTCCTGGCCCTGGACGCCACGCCGCCCGCCGACCGCGTGCCGGACCTGGCCGCCGTCCCGCCGTACGACCCCTCGGGCCCCGGCGGGCCGGACCGGCCGGCGGGCCTGGTCTGGGACCTGCACCCGGGTCACGTGCTGCGGGCCGAGGACCGGGTGGTCATCGCGGCGACCCGGCGCGGTCTGGCCGAACTCCTGCGCCGACGGCACTCGTCGGCCCGCTGAGGACCTCCGGCACCGCCGGCCGGCGCACCTGTCCGGTGCGCGTCGGCCGGTGGCTTCAGCGGGGTGTGCCCATCGCGTCACGCACCTCGTCCAGCGTCGCCTCCGCGATCGCGTTCGCCCGCTCGTTGCCCGTGCGCAGCACCGACCGGACGTACGCCATGTCCTCGGCGTACTCGGCCCGGCGGGCCCGGATCGGCGCCATGCGGGTGTTCACGGCGTCCGTGACCGTCCGCTTCAGGGCGGCGGCGCCCCCGCCCCCGATCTCCTCGGCGACGGCCCGTGGGTCGCGGCCGGTGCAGAGCGCGGCCAGCAGCACGAGGCTGGAGACCTCGGGCCGCGCCCCGGGGTCGTAGGTGATGTGCCGGTCGGCGTCGGTGGTCGCGCCCCTGATGAGCCGGGCGGTCTCGTCCGCGCTCGCGCCGAGGGCGATGGAGTTGTTCCGGCTCTTGCTCATCTTGGTGCCGTCGGTCCCGAGCAGGAGCGGAGCGGCGGAGAGCAGGGCGTCGGGTTCGGGGAAGACGTCTCCGTACCGCTCGTTGAAGCGCCGGGCGACGGTGCGGGTGATCTCCAGGTGGGGCAGCTGGTCCTGGCCCACGGGCACGAGGTCGCCCTTGCAGAACAGGATGTCGGCGGCCTGGTGCACCGGGTAGGTGTACATCAGCCCGCTGACGGCGGCCTGCCGGGAGTGGGCGATCTCGTCCTTCACGGTGGGGTTGCGGCCGAGCTCGGCCACGGAGACGAGCGAGAGGAACGGCAGCATCAGCTGGTTGAGGGCGGGCACCGCGCTGTGGTTGAAGACCGTCGTGCGAGCCGGGTCGATGCCGACGGCCAGGTAGTCCAGGAGCATTCCCTCCACGTTCTCGGTGAGCCGCTCGGCGACGTCCCGGTCGGTGAGTACCTGGTAGTCGGCGACGAGGACGAAGACGTCCACACCGAGGTCCTGGAGGCGCACCCGGTTGTGGAGGGTGCCGAAGTAGTGCCCGAGGTGGAGGGCACCGGTCGGCCGGTCGCCCGTGAGGGCCCGGAAGCGGCCGGGGGCGGCGGCGAGCCGCTGCTCCAGCTCGGCGCTTCGGCGCAGGGCTGAGCTGACGGGCAGGTCGGCGGTGGCGGTCACGGGTTCTCCTCGCTGGTGGTGTGTGCGTGGAGGACGGCCCGCCGAAGGGCACCGGGGCAGCGGGAAGGGCCGTCCGTCGTCGAACGGCCCTTGTTCCGTGCAGGTGGGGGTGGCCGCTCCTAGGAGGAGCGCCACCAGGTACGGCACGGCATGGAGGTCATGCGATGAGTGTATCCCGCACGGGTCGTGGCGGCCGCTGTTTTCCGGCCCGCGGCGGCCTCGCCCCTCGGCCGCCTCCCGGCCCGGTCCCGGACGGCTCCCGCCCGGTCGTACGCGGCTGCGGGGGGCGTCCCGGACGCGTGGAATAGGGGGAGGGACCTCTCCGTTGTAGGGTGTGTCAATATAGTTCAACGTTCAACAAATAGGAGGCGGGCGCCATGCAGTTCGGGATCTTCACCGTCGGGGACGTCACCACGGACCCCACGACCGGCAGGACGCCGACCGAGAACGAGCGGATCAAGGCGACCGTCGCGATCGCGTTGAAGGCGGAGGAGGTGGGCCTCGACGTGTTCGCGACCGGTGAGCACCACAACCCGCCGTTCGTCCCGTCCTCACCGACGACCACCCTCGGTCACATCGCCGCCCGCACCGAGAAGCTGATCCTCTCCACCTCCACCACCCTGATCACCACGAACGACCCGGTGAAGATCGCCGAGGACTACGCCACCCTCCAGCACCTGGCCGACGGCCGTGTCGACCTCATGATGGGCCGCGGCAACACCGGGCCGGTGTACCCCTGGTTCGGCAAGGACATCCGGGAGGGCATCCCGCTCGCGATCGAGAACTACGCGCTGCTGCACAAGCTGTGGCGCGAGGACGTCGTCGACTGGGAGGGGAAGTTCCGCACCCCGCTGCAGTCCTTCACCGCGACCCCGCGACCGCTGGACGGCGTCCCGCCGTTCGTCTGGCACGGCTCCATCCGCTCCCCGGAGATCGCCGAGCAGGCCGCCTACTACGGTGACGGCTTCTTCCACAACAACATCTTCTGGCCCATGGAGCACACGGCCAAGATGGTCGGCCTCTACCGCCGGCGCTACGCCCACTACGGCCACGGCACGGCCGAGCAGGCCATCGTGGGCCTCGGCGGCCAGGTGTTCATGCGGAAGAACTCGCAGGACGCCGTGCGGGAGTTCCGCCCGTACTTCGACAACGCCCCCGTCTACGGCCACGGGCCCTCCCTGGAGGACTTCACCCGGGAGACCCCGCTGACCGTCGGCTCCCCGCAGGAGGTCATCGAGCGGACCCTGTCCTTCCGGGACACCGTCGGCGACTACCAGCGCCAGCTGTTCCTGATGGACCACGCGGGCCTGCCGCTGAAGACGGTCCTGGAACAGCTCGACATCCTCGGCGAGGAGGTCGTGCCCGTCCTGCGCAAGGAGTTCGCCGCCCTGCGTCCGGCCGGTGTGCCCGACGCCCCCGTCCACCCGGCGGTCACCGCCGCCCGCACCGCGGCCGACGCCCGCACGAAGGAGCTCCGATGACCGTGCCCACCACGCCCTTGAAGATCGTTGCCGTCGCGGCCGGGCTCAGCAGCCCCTCCTCCACCCGGCTGCTGGCCGACCGGCTCGCCGGGGCGGCCCGCGAACGACTGACCGCCGACCAGGACCGCCGGGTCGAGGTGCGGGTCGTCGAACTGCGCGATCTGGCCGTCGACATCGCCCACCACCTGGTCACCGGCTTCCCCCCGGCCGGCCTGAAGGCGGCGATCGACGCCGTGACCGGCGCGGACGGCCTGATCGCGGTGACGCCCGTCTTCGCCGGCTCGTACAGCGGCCTGTTCAAGTCCTTCTTCGACCTCGTCGAGCCCACCGCCCTGACCGGCAAGCCCGTCCTCGTCGCGGCGACCGGCGGCACCCCCCGCCACTCGCTGGTCCTGGAACACGCCCTGCGCCCGCTGTTCGCCTACCTCCGGGCGGTCGTCCTGCCGACCTCCGTGTACGCGGCGTCGGAGGACTGGGGCTCGTCCGGCGACGAGTACACCGAGGGGCTGCCGTCCCGGATCCGGCGCGCGGGCGGCGAGCTCGCCTCCGCCGTGACCGGACGGACCGTCTCCGGGGCGTCCCGGGAACCCACGCTCGACGACGGCGAGGACGCGCTCGTGCCCTTCGCCCAGCAGCTCGCCGAGCTGCGTACCGGCTGAGCGGGGGCCCCGGCCGCAAGGCCGGCGGTGCACCTTCTGGCTAGGCTGGCGACGAGGAGAAACATGCCGGAAGTACCCAGAACCAGGTGGAGGCGGACATGGGCAGGATCGTCGTCGGCGTCGACGGCTCGGACTCGTCGATCAAGGCGCTGCGCTGGGCCGTCCGTCAGGGTGAACTGACCGGCGACACGGTCGAGGCGGTCAACAGCTGGGAGTACCCCGCCACCGGCTGGGCGTCCATGATGCCCGGCATGCCGGAGGACTTCGATCCGCAGGCCGTGGCGACCGTCGCCCTCACGGAGGCACTGGAGGAGGCCCTGGGGGCCGAGGGCGCGGCGGCGGTCGAGAAGGTCATCGTCATCGGCAACCCGGCACTGTCCCTGCTGGAGCGCTCCAAGGGCGCGAACCTGCTGGTCGTGGGCGCCCGCGGCTACAGCGGTTTCAAGGCCACACTGCTCGGCTCGGTCAGCCTCCACGTCACCCAGCACGCCCGCTGCCCGGTGACGGTCGTCCACGACTGACGGAACCATCGGGACGGCCCGGTGACGGCGGTGAGGGCAGCGAGGTCGGTCCGGTGCGGGCGGTGAGGGCGGCCCGGTGCGAACGGCCGGGGGCGGTCCGTCCGCCGTCGGCGCACCCGGCCGCACCGGCCGGTGACCCGAACGGCCCACGGCCTGCGGCGCCCGGCCCTCCCGAGGGCTTGGCTGGGGGTGTGCGGACCTCTTTCCCAGCGGCTGTTCCGGCGGTACTGCTCGTGCTGCTCGCCCTGCTCGTCCCGGTGAGCGCCCTGTCCGCATGGGCCGACCTGGAGATCGACGACACCGACCGGTACCTCGCCGCCGTGTCACCGCTGGCCTCGGACACGGATGTGCGCGACACCGTCGCCACGCTGATCACCGACGAGGCGATGAGGAACATCGACGCCGGTCCCCTGCAGGACACCGTCGAGGAGTTCCTGCGGGAGACCGCACGCTCCTTCACGACCACCGAGGCCTTCCGGCGGGCCTGGGACACCGCCAACCGGACGGCGCACGAAGCCGTGACGAAGGCCCTGCACGGGGAGGGCGGCCAGGCGGTCACCATCGACCTGGAGCCCGTGATCCGGGCGGTCAGGCAGGAACTGGTCGACAGCGGGGTGCCGTTCGCCGACCGGATCCCCGTGCGGCAGACCTCGATCACCGTCCTGTCCGCCGACCGGGCCGACGACCTGCGGACCTCGTTCCGCCTGCTCCGGTACTGCAGCGTCTGGCCGGCCGTCGGCACGGTGGTGCTGCTCGTCCTGGTCCTCGGTCTCGCGGTGGTGCGGGGCGGGCTACGAGCAGGACTCGCCGCCGCCGCCGTGGTGGGCGCGGGGCTGGCCCTCGGCG